>JAAGZN010000810.1 GCA_024206165.1 Bacteroidota bacterium | reverse complement strand
GTGATAAATAGTATGGCTTCCTTTGCTATAATTTTCCATGTCACAAATGTAACATTTTACATTTAAAATAAGGAATTTAAAGGACTGAAGTCATTTTCCATCTGAAAGATGGAGGCTTTAAGCCAAACTTGAGACAGTAAATGGCATTACTATATAGCTCATTTGTATTTTTCAGGATTATCACAAATTTTGAATAAAATACTATAAATTATTAAATCAGTCTGTAACCTATAAAATTAAAATTTGAATACCTTAATATATATTATTCTTTATTCGTGAAATGTTATTATCTAATAATTCTTTCCCTTTTGGAAGTAATAAATATTTAAACATCATAAAGTCTAAAATTTCAAGATCTTGCTCATAATATTTTTTAACTTTATCAATTTTAGGAGGTCTAATTTTACTAAATATCTGTGCTAATTCATCGGTTAATAACATTTCTACATTTGGATACTCTTTAGTTTTCTTAAAGTACGTAAATTCCTTAGTAAGAAAAAAGTTGTCTATTCCATTCATAATACGAATAAAATTTTTCTTACTACCAGGAAGTTTTGCGTCAATAGTTTTTAATATATCACGATATCTTTTTTGATCATCTGAGATTTTCTCTTCTAATATATTTCTTCTTCGGGCTTTAATTAAATTATTAAATACTTTTATGAACTCGGTTTGATCATAAGACAAAATAGATCCTCTCAAATAATATACTAAATGTTCTTTATCTTTTCCTTCAATCATTTTATTATATGCCTTATTTAATCTTGTACTATAGTCTTTTTTATTTGCGTCATTAATTTCTGCAGCCGATGTGTTGTTGTTATATTCCTTGTTTTTAATAAAAGCGCTATATCGCCAGCTGTTATAACTTATTGCTACTTTAGGAATAAACGCTTTTACAGATTGCAAAACTTTATTATATTCATCATCACTTATACCCTTTTCTTCTTCTGGATTAATAACTTTATTGAATAATTCTAACCCATTAGGTATTAATAAATACTTTAAAACCATAAAATCATCAATTTTAAAACATTGTTTAGAAAAATCTACTGTATTATCTATTTGGATCTCTCTTTTATCATTAAAAAAATCGATTACTTTTTTTTGGAATTCTAGTTTCCTAATTTCTTCATTTTGAGATTTTTTTTCTAAAATTGTTTTTAATTCATTCATTAATGTTTTTATATCTGCTGCACCTTGATATTTGCTCTCAATTATAGTCATAATAGAAACATATCTTTTAGAATTTTCAAATTTTTTGTCATCTTGTTCTCCTAATTCTAAGATGTTATTTAGCTCTTTTATAAATTCTTCAGTATTTAGTTTCAGTATATTAGCTCTGAATTCTTTTGACATAATTAAAATTTCTACTGTATTCTTAAGGACTTTTTCTGACATGTACTTTTTGTACATTTCCTGCAGTTTAATATACGAGATATCTTCTTTTTGTTCTTTTTGTTCTTTTTGTTCATTTCTTATTCTTTGTGAAAATTCTTCTCTGGTTTCTAAATTCAATTTGCTTTGATTTTCTTTGCTTTGATTTTCTTCCCAAAACTCATCAGCTTGTTTTTTAATTAATGAGTTTAAAGAAGTTAGAATAGAATTATAGTCCTCATCGCTAACAGTATCATTATTTTCCTCTTCCTCTTCCTCTTCTTCTTCTTCTTCACTACCACCTTGTTTTTGATCATCTCCACCGCCTTGTTTTTGATCATCTCCACCGCCTTGTTTTTGATCATCTCCACCGCCTTGTTTTTGATCATCTCCACCGCCTTGGGTTACAGAATTATTATCACCACCACCCTTATCAGGTTTAGTACACTCAGATATTATAAGGAATATTATAAACAATAGACTTAATTTAAGTATATTTTTAATTTCTAATTTTTTTATAATATTTTTCATTTTTCAATATTTTTTTATAAAAACAATATGTATTGATATATTTTTAAATTTTAAAAGGAGAACATTTGAAAGAACCCCACAACACTAAGTTACGAATTTTTTATAAAATATATTCACTGAGATCTTTATTTTTTATTAATTTATCTAATTTAGTAGTAATAAATTTTTTATCAATAGAGATTTTCTCATTAGGTTTAATTTTGCCAGGGACATCAAACATATATTCATTTAAAATATGGCTCATTACAGTATGGAGTCTTCTAGCACCAATATTTTCAACATCTTGATTAATTTTAAAAGCAGTTTCTGCAATCTCTTCAATAGCATCTTCTTTAATTTCAAGCTTTACATTTTCAGCTTCAAATAAAGCAATGTATTGTTTTGTCAAAGAATTTTTAGGTTCTTTAAGAATTCTTTTAAAATCATTTTTAGTTAATGAGTCAAGCTCTACTCTGATAGGAAATCTACCTTGAAGTTCTGGAATAAGATCTGAAGGTTTAGAAACATGAAATGCTCCAGCAGCAATAAACAAAATATGATCAGTATTAACAGTTCCATATTTAGTATTTACAGCACTACCTTCAACAATGGGAAGCAAATCTCTTTGTACTCCTTCTCTGCTTACATCAGGCGCTCCGCCTTTAGCAGAAGAAGCAGCAATTTTATCTATTTCATCAATAAAGATGATTCCAGTATTTTGAGTTTTTGTAATGGCTTCTTCTTTAACAGCTTCCATATCAACCATTTTGCTAGCTTCTTCATCTAATAACAACTTTCTAGCTTCTTCAATTGTAACGATTCTTTTGTTAGAACTGGGAGACATCATATTGGAAAGAGCTTCTTGAAGATTTCCCAATGCAACTTCATCAATCATGCCACCGCCCAAAAATCCAATATTTGTTCTTGATCCTTTGCTTATTTCTATTTCGATTTTCTTTTTTTCTAATTCTCCATTTTTCAATTTTTGTCTATAATATTCTCTAGTTTTAGCATTTTGCATTTTTTCTTCATTATTTTTCTCAACTTCTTCGGGCATCACAGTAATATCTCTAGAAGGTTTAATTTTTGTTTCAACTAATGGAGGAACTAGTTTATCTAAAATAATATCTTCAACTTTTTGAATTGCTTTTTCTCTTACTTCTTCTTTTTTTCTTTCTGTCACCATCCCAACTGATCTTTCTACTAGGTCTCTTATCATACTTTCAACATCTCTGCCTACATAACCTACTTCTGTAAATTTTGAAGCTTCAACTTTAACAAAAGGAGAACCGGTAATTTTTGCAAGTCTTCTAGCTATTTCTGTCTTACCAACTCCTGTAGACCCAATCATTAGAATATTATTAGGCATAATATCTCCTTTGATATCTGATTTTACATTCATTCTTCTCCATCTGTTTCTTAATGCTATAGCAACATTTCTTTTAGCATCACTTTGTCCAATTATATATTTGTCTAATATTTCAACTACTCCTATAGGAGTTAAATTTGTTGTATTGTTTTTCATTGTTTATTCTATTTTAATTTCAATCTAATTTTATATTTTATTTTTAATTATCAATAAGGCTATTTTAAATTCCATTTATAGGCATTTTTACATTTTTGTTTTTGTAAAGCTTTTTCTAAAACCTCATCCATATTATTTACATATTCAAAGATCAAATCCTTTAAATATTCTGGTTTTATTTCTTTGATATCTTTTCTATTCTTTTCACTCAATAATATTTTTTTAATTCCTGCTCTTTTAGCTGCAAGGATTTTTTCTTTTATTCCTCCAACTGGAAGAACTTGTCCTCTCAGAGTGATTTCTCCTGTCATAGAAATTTTATCTACTAATTTTCTTTGAGTATAAAGAGATGCTAATGCTGTAGCAAGGGTTATTCCTGCAGATGGACCATCTTTTGGAGTTGCTCCATCTGGTAAATGAATATGTAAATCATATTTATCAAAGATTCTATAATCGAGTTTGAGTTTTTCTGATTTAGTTTTCAAATATGAAATTGCTGCCATTGCGGATTCTT
Organism: Bacteroidota bacterium; assembly: GCA_024206165.1. Lineage (GTDB taxonomy): Bacteria > Bacteroidota > Bacteroidia > Cytophagales > Amoebophilaceae > JAAGZN01. The sequence goes on along the minus strand of JAAGZN010000810.1, from coordinate 2,656 downwards.
TCATAACATCACCCAATTGTCCTGATATTGTTACTTCTCCTTTTCCTTTAACGGCCGTTGATTCAACAAATAGTATTTCGCCCCCAAAGGGTGTATATGCAAGACCTATAGCTATGCCTGGCTTCATTGCTTTTTCATATTTATCTTTATAAAAAGATTCTGTTCCTAAGAAGTCTTTTATTTCTTTTTCCCCAATATTCTTTCTATAATCTTCTTCTAATACCAATGATTTAGCAACTTTTCTATTTATTTTAGCTAATTTTCTTTGTAAATCTCTTACGCCAGATTCGCAAGTATAATCTTCAATAATTTTTTCTAATGCTTTATCTTTAATCTTGATATCTGAACATTTTAAACCATGGTCTACTCTTTGTTCTGGGAAAATATAGTTTTTTGCAATTTCAACCTTCTCTTCAGTTGTATATCCATTAATGTTGACTATTTCCATACGATCTCTTAAAGGCAGAGGGATGTCATCAATATAATTTGCGGTAGCAATAAATAAAATTTTAGATAAATCGTAAGGAACTTCTACAAAATTATCAAAAAAGCTATTATTTTGTTCAGGGTCTAAAAGTTCTAATAGTGCAGATTCAGCTCCATTTCTAGAATCCACTTTATCTATTTCATCTAATAAAAAAACAGGATTTGATGAACCAGCAAGTTTAATATTATGCATAATCTTTCCTGGCATAGCTCCAATATATGTTTTTCTATGTCCTCTTATATCTGCTTCATTATATATTCCTCCCAAAGATACTTTTGTATATTTTCTGTCTAATGCTTCTGCTATTGATTTTCCTAAAGAAGTCTTTCCTACACCTGGAGGTCCACATAAACATAGAATTGGGCTTTTCTTCATATTTCCTTTTAATTTTAAAACTGCCAAATATTCCAAAATTCTATCTTTAACTTTCTCCATTCCATAGTGCCTTTTATTCAAAATCTCTTGTGTTTTTTTGAGATCAAAGGAATCTTTAGTGTATATTTTCCAGGGTAATTCAACAAAAAAAGTAGCTTGATTTAAATAGATAGGATACTCAGGACTATTTGGAGGAATTTTTTCAAGCTTTTTTATTGTGTTTTCAAAATGCTTTTGTGCTTCTTCTGTCCATTTTTTATTTTTTGCTTTCTTTATAAGGGAGTCTATTTCATTACAATCTTGATTATCTCCAATTTCTTTTTTAAGGGCTTCTATTTCATGTTTAATATAAATTTCTTTTTGTTGATCAGAGATACCTTTATAAACTTTAGATTTTATTGATTGTCTTAATTTCCAAAGGTCAATATCTAACAAAATATGAGTAATAGCTTTTTTTATTTTATTCATAACATTGCTTTCCTCTAAAATCATTTGCCTTTCTATATTATTGGCGGATGAGATTGAAGTTGCAAAATATGCTAAGAATATAGGTTCTAATTTTCCATTAATCATTTCCTCTGCATGTTGAGGAAATTCAGGATCTTTTTGTAATAATTCTAAAGTGGAATCTTTTAGGCATGTTAAAATGATTTGTTCTTTTTCGTCTAAATGATAATTGGATTCATTTATAATTTCGATATCTCCCAATAAAAAATCAAATTTATTGATTTCTGTTACAGATTTTAATTTAAACTTGTTTTTCCCTCTTAAGACTATATGCGTTTTAGAGTCATTATTATTTCGCAAATCAACAATTTCTGCTATAGTTCCATATTTATATAGATTTTCTATTGAAATATCATTATTTTGATCAAAGTTTTTTCTTAAAATTATTGATATAGGTATTCCTTTTTTATAAAACTCATTGAGCTGATCTATTCTTTTCTTATTTGATTTATTGAAAGATAAATGTAACATCAAGCCTGGATAAAGTACTTTTTCGTCAGTAACTAAAACTATTGATTTACCTTTTCCATCTATTGATATTCTATCTATGCTTTCTAAATCTTCAAATAGGTAATTAATTTCTTTATTTCTTGTTAGGCTATTAATTATTTTATCTGAAATACTAGATTTTTTGGAATTTTCAGAATTCATATTTCTTTCTCTTTTTTTGAATTATAAAATAAAAACGCAAATGATATACCAAAATTGCTACGAAACATAAATGTCCTGAATCAAACATTAATTGTCTTAAAACATGACAAATATATTACAATTATTTTGTAGCTCAAAACAGCTTTAAATTTGTTTAATGAAAGTTTTTTTAATTTTTGTTTTTTTTTATTGTAAACAAAAGTGTAACTATTGATACATTTATATTTTAAATATAATAAACCATAAAAAATATTGAACATTTTAATAATTTCAAGATTTGAGATTATAACTTGCCTTAAGCAAGATTTATTATATAGGCTATTTTTGGATATAGCTACAGCTTTATTAGCTTTTAAACAGCTATCTTGTGTATTTCAAGTATAATTAGGGAGACTTGCTAGTACCCTCTAAAAAGAAATTTTAAGAAAATTAAAGACAAAAATATTAAAGAAAATAATCAAAAGGAAATTTACACAATTATACTTTTTGGAGAACTTTACTGTCTCAAGTTTGGTTTAAAGCCTCCATCTTTCAGATGGAAAATGACTTCAGTCCTTTAAATTCCTTATTTTAAATGTAAAATGTTACATTTGTGACATGGAAAATTATAGCAAAGGAAGCCATACTATTTATCAC
>JAAGZN010000057.1 GCA_024206165.1 Bacteroidota bacterium | reverse complement strand
TCTCCTACACGAACAGCACCTCTACTTTTTAAAGCTTCAGACCTTTTACCAAAGTTGTCGTGATTAATTCTACCAACTGAAATCATATACTTAGTATGTTCTACTGCGTAAGCAGAGGGATAATTCTTATCTATCTTTATACTTTGTAGTCCTACAGATAATCTATAATCGTTAATAAGAACCAGTATTTCCTCTGCCATTTTCCAATTAGTCTCTTTAGATAAATTTAAGTCAATATGATATTCTACTTTATTAGTATCTTTATTGAACAGTTTTTTAATTAAAGATAATACGCACTTCATAATTAGTCGTTTATTATTTTACTGCGTTCATTAAGTCTGTAAGACTATATGTTCCGTAAACAGCACCATCGGTATAATACTTAGACATTCTCAATCTAATATGAGTTATTCCTTCAGTCTTCAAGTCACTTACACTATACATACTACTTGATTCGTTTGAGCAGTCTATGTCACTAAAGTCATCTTCTAATTTTACAGAAGTACCGTCTGCATATAAAAAGATTATATAATTGTCTCTAGAGCCAACACAACCTAAATCAGCTGTACAAGTTACAGCTAAGAATCTACTGTCATCTATTCTTATAACAGAACCCCTTATTGTTCCTACGTCTGATTTTGCTAAATTATAATAGCTTGTTAACTTTTTTACTTTACCTGTAAACTGGTCTACTTCGTTTACATCTAATTTCTGTGCATTCATTGAAAATGTTAATGCAAATACTGATAATACTAATAATACTTTTTTCATAATTTTGGTTTTTAATAGTTATTTAATCGTTTAATACTTCTTCTCTAATTACATTCTTGTAGTCTTCAGGAGTGTCTTCGTCTAGTAAGTCAAATATGAATCCTACTAATTTAATCTCTCTTTCTCTTAGTTCTTGATTGGCATCTTCTAATGCCATAATTCTCATTCTGTAAAAATCTTGTATCATAATTTATATATTTAATTGTTAATAATTGAATTTTCTTCTGTGTAACTAAACTCTAGTTTATTTGCTTGACGCTTAGCTTCCATTTCTACGTGG
>JAAGZN010000809.1 GCA_024206165.1 Bacteroidota bacterium | reverse complement strand
CCTGTAATTCTGAGGAAAATATAGGGACGATTAACTAATTTATTATATAGATTCATATCAGATTAATTTAATTTTTGATGCAATATAATAATTAAAGCTTAAATCAAGGATTTTTTATATCAATAAGGACTTTTGCAGCGGCTCCTATGAATATTTAACAAATTCACATAAACAAAAAACAATTATTCGTCCGAATCTTTATAAAGATAATTTTAATATAGAAGATAAGTATAATTTAGGGATGTATCGATTAAGAAAATTAGAAGATTTTATCTACAATAAAATGCTTGAATCAAAAGTATTACAATTAATGTCAGAAAAATATAAAAATTCAAATGAAACTAGAAAAAATTTTGTAATTGCTTTAATTATCCAATCAACAGTTGAAATGCATTATATTAACATCATAGGGTATAATGATGAAAACTATGTCATTCTAGACACTGATGGGCAAGTGGGATATATTTCTAAATCAAGATTAAGACATTGGTTAGATAGAGATGGATATGCCAACTTTATGTTAGATAATAGGCATACATTAATAAAACAAATAGGACACTCTGAAGAAGCTATGAGAAGAAAAAGAGAATCAATAAGAAATGAAAAAGAAATGAAAGTAGTCTTCAGAAGAATAAGACGAGAAGAAAAAGAATTAAAAATAAAATCAGATCATGGCCGAGGTGTTACAACTGCTTGTTCAGGGCCTTATAGAGGCACCTTTGGTCCCTGTGTTATTTTGTAAGAGAGTATAAATTAATTTTATCTAGTGTTACTTCTTAAAAAATCGCTCTTTATTTAAAAGATAAAGTTTAATCTTTTTCGCAAAAAAAATTTGAGGTTTTATATACTTTTCTGACTTATGATTTTTAAATTTGGAAGCTTATCATCCATTTACCTTTAAAGTATTATAAGACTATGAATAAAATAAAAGACTTAATACAAAAAGAAAAACAAAGACAAATCGAAGGTATTGAACTAATAGCTTCAGAAAATTTTGTATCAGATGAAGTTTTGAAAGCAATGGGTTCAGTTCTTACTAATAAATATGCAGAAGGATATCCAAATAAAAGGTATTATGGAGGATGTGAAATAGTTGATCAAATTGAAGAATTAGCTATCAATAGAGCAAAAAAATTGTTTAATGCTGATTATGCAAATGTACAACCCCACTCCGGTTCTCAAGCAAATGGAGCTGTTATGCTTGCCATTTTAAGTCCTGGTGATAAAATTTTAGGATTTGATTTAGCACATGGGGGACATTTAACTCATGGATCTCCGGTTAACTTTTCTGGTAAAATTTATAATCCCTCTTTTTATCGTGTTGATCCAAAAACCGAAGTCATTGATATGAATAATGTTGAAAATATAGCTAAAAAAGAAAAGCCTAAATTAATAATTTGCGGAGGATCATCATATAGTAGAGAATGGGATTTTAAAACATTTCGTGAAATAGCTGATAAAGTAGGCGCTTTTTTATTGGGTGATATCGCTCATATCGCTGGACTTGTTGCTACTAATCAATGTAATGATCCAATGAAGCATTGTCATTTTATTACTACTACCACTCACAAAACTATAAGAGGGCCCAGAGGTGGAATGATCATGATTGGAAATGATTTTGAAAATACTTTGGGAATAAAGTCTCCAAAAGGTAGAACTAAGATGATGTCAGAATTATTAAATTCAGCAGTATTTCCTGGCACTCAAGGTGGACCTTTGATGCATGTCATAGCAGCTAAAGCTGTTGCTTTTGAAGAAGATTTGCAACCAAATTTCAAAACTTATATTTCTCAAGTTAAAAAGAATGCTAAAAAGATTGAAGAAGAATTATTAAAAAAAGATTATAGAATAGTTTCTAACAAAACTGAAAATCATCTTATATTATTAGACTTAAAGAATAAAAATATTACTGGGAAAGTTGCTTCTAACTCTTTAGAAAAGGCAGGCATTTCTGTAAATAAAAATATGATACCTTTTGATCAACAATCTCCATTCATTACTTCAGGTATTAGATTAGGAACTCCTGCAATCACGACAAGAGGATTATTGGAAAAGGATATGCCTAAAATTGCAGAATATATTGATAGAGCTATTTTAAATCATGATAGCGAGGAAGAACTCTTGAATATTAAAAATGAAATCAAAAATTGGATGATTAAATATCCTTTATATCAAGCTTCAAAGAGTTAAGATTTATTTTTTAAAATATTTTTTGATTAAATAAACTGCCATATATAATATTGGAGTATCTAGAAGAGCAAATATACATTTAACTAAATATTCATAAGCAGCTATCTTTATCCATAATGAAATAGAAATATCAAAATTAACTTTATCACTAAAAATATACCAAATTGACCAAGTAGTTAATGCAAAAACAAAAGTATCAAGAAGCTGACTTAACATAGTAGCTAAGTTGTTTCTAAGCCATAAATGTTTGCTATTTGTTAAATTTTTTAAATATTGAAAAATGTGAGTATCAGCAAATTGAGATATTAAAAATGCAACCATAGAACCAATAACAATTCCCGGAGTAAAACAAAACACACTTTCTAATGTATTTTGTTTAATTGGAGAATTGATATGAATAGGTAATATTTTTGCAACATATAACATTAAAGTCATAAATATACTTGCCAAAAACCCCATCAATATTGTTTGATTTGCTCTTTTAAGTCCATACAATTCTGAAATTATATCAGTTATAAGAAAAGTAAAAGGATATGTGATCACGCCAGCTGTTAAAGATAATTTATATAATACAAAATATTTACCTGTTATTAAGTTTGTAATCAAAACTATTGAGATAAATAATCCTAATAATAAATTATAAATGCTTTCATTAATAGGAAATTTCTGCTTTCTAAATTCAATAGAGTTCATAAAAATAAGTTATTAAATAGTATTTGATGATTAATATTTATTTCTTAAAAATAGCTTTTTTTGTTAAATAAACTCCCAAATAAACAAATGGAGTATCTAAAAGAGCCAAAATTGCTTTAAAAATATATTGACCAAAAACAATAATAAGCCAAGTTTTAAAATTTATTGGATTAATTAAACAATTTTGATCTACCAAAGGCCAAATAACTAATGATATTGTAACAACAGTAATAGTATCAACAAATTGACTTATAGTTGTTGAACCATTATTTCTGATCCATAAATGCTTTGGAGCAAGTTTTCTAAAAAACTCAAATAACTTAATATCAATAAATTGAGAGAAAAGATAAGCTATCATTGATCCAAATACTAATCCTGGCAATAATCCAAAGATTTTTGAAAATGATTCTTGATCTATTGGAGATTCTGGATGTATTGGAAGTTTATTAGCTATCCATACTATTATAGTTATGAAGAAAGAAATCGCAAATCCATTTTTAACCAAAGTATTCGCTCTATATTCTCCATAAACTTCTGAAATTATATCCGTGATCATAAAAGTTATCGGATATGTAATTATTGAACATGAAATCTGAAAATTGTATATTCGAAAAAATTTACCTCCAATAACATTAGTCAAAATTAATGAAGTGACAAAGATTGTTGAAAAGATCATAAAAATAAACTGTGATTTCTCTTTTGTATTTTCTAACATTTTGAAATATTATTTTTTATTTATATAATCTTCGGATAGCCTTCCCATCATTTGTCTTAACATAGTTTCATATTTTTTTGCATAATAGATATTATTTAAAAGATTTAAATTTGCTTCTCTTTCTTTATGCATAGCAATATGGAGTTCTATCAATTTAATATTACCATTATTAAAATTTTTTATTTGCATTTGAAGATTCTTGTTGGTCGATTCTAAATTTTTTTGTCCTAATAATATCCGTTTTTTAAAATGCTTATAAATTTCAAAGTTATTTTTAAGATGAGCTTTTAATTTTTCAATTTCAATATTCTGTTTTAATTTTGTCAATTTTAATTTAGCATAAGAAGCTTTTTTTTTCGATGTAGACTTGATTATCTTGGATAAATCAAAATTTACTCCCATTCCAATGCTAAATCTCGAAACTGGATTTTCCCAATTAGTATTTTCTATATTGTTTTTTTTGGCTACATCATATTGAACGAAAGTAAATAAATTAGGAATATAAGCTTTAAGCCCATTTTTTTCATCTTCAGATTTTAAAAGTAAAGTGTTTAATTTGATAACTTTTATTTTATGATTATTCTTTAAAAAATCTTGATAAATCTTTTCCCATAGTATATCCTTTGTTTGAGGAATTTCTTCAATAACTTCAATATCTTCTTTTATTCCTAACAATTTATAAAGTTCAAATTTTGATAATATCAAATTCTGTTCTTGTTCCATCAATCTACTATGAGATTCATTATATTCTATTTGTGATTGTAATAAATCAGACTTGGCAACTTCTCCAGTTTTAAATCTCTTTTTCAAAATATCTAATTTTTCCTCAGAAAGGTTAAGAGACTTTTTTAATACTTTATATTTCTTTTGATTAATAACAACATTATAATAGTTATCTATTATTTCATATAATTTTTTTTCAATAATTTCTTCCTTTCTTGCTTTTAATAATTGATATTGTTGCTTGCTTATTTTGTATTTAGCAATTTTTCTTGGGATTGACATCATATCCCATTTTAAAGTTCCTTTTATTATTGATCGTGATTTTTTATTAAATTTAGAATTAGAGTTTCCAATATCATCATTTTCCCATTCACCATATGTTCCAGCAGAAGCATTTAATGATGGTGTCATAGAATCAATTAATTTGACATTTTTATCAATTTTCGAAATATTTTCATTTAATTTTGATTCTTTTATATCAATATTATTTCTTAAAGCAATTTGAATAGCTTCCTCTATTGAGAGTTTACTATTTCTCAGATCTTTAATTTCATTTAAATGATTCTTAGATAATTCTTTTGCATGAATAATATTTGAAATACTTAAAGTAAGAGTTAAAATGAGAATTGATATTTTTTTCATTTTTTGAAATAATTATAATTATAACAAACAGTATTAAATATAACGAAAAGATATTTTTAAATAAATTTTAAATCAATTAATTCTGAGGCATTTTAAGTTTGATCATATCTGTCATTGCAGAAAGTTGTTTTCTAATATTTTTTTCTGTAGCTAACATATCTTCAACGGCCTGCATGGCATGAATTACAGTGCTATGATGTTTTCCTCCAAAATATTCTCCAATAGATTTTAAAGAATGAGATGTATAGTTTTTAGATAAATACATAGCAAGCTGTCGGGCAATAACAATTTCTTTTTTTCTAGAACTTCCTCTCATTTCTTCTTCAGAAATTTGCATATATTCTGAAACTAGCTTTTGTAAATATTTTATATTTATTTCTGTTTCTACTTTTTGAACAATATTAGAAAGGACTTGTTTTACCAACTCAAAATTTATTTGACTATCATTTAAAGAAGCATGAGCGATTAGAGATACTATTGTTCCTTCTAAATCTCTGATATTAGTATTAATACTAGAAGCGATATATTTTATAAGATTTAAAGGCACTTTAATATCATTTTGTATAAGCTTACTATCAATGATAGCTATTTTAGTTTCGAAATCTGGTTTTTGAATATCAGTAGTTAAGCCCCATTTAAATCTTGATAATAGTCTTTCATGCATTCCTTTGAGCTGCGTTGGAGGGCAATCACTTGAAATTACTATTTGCTTTCCATATCTATGAAGATGATTAAAGATATGAAAAAACATTTCCTGTGTTTTCTCTTTACCTGTTAAGAATTGTATATCATCGATTAGCAAAACATCGCTATTGATATAATAATTTACAAATTCTTGAGTTTCATTGTTACGAATTGCTTCAATAAATTGACTTGTAAAACTTTCTGATGATAAATAAAAACATTTTTTCTCAGGATTTATTAATTTTGTTTCATAAGCCAATGCATGCATAATATGAGTTTTTCCTAAACCGACATCAGCATAAATCATTAAAGGATTGAAAGAAGTTTCTCCAGGTTTTTTAGAAACCGCTTGGGCAGCTGATTTTGCTAATCTATTGCTATCACCTTCAATAAAATTATCAAAGGTATATTTTTTACTAAAATAGTTTTGATTTTCGAATCTTGTTGATATTTTTTTTTCAAAATTACTCTTTTTATCGGGTTTAGTTTCTTCTATTTTTTTTTCTGTTATTTGAGGGCTATTTATTAAAATTGAATAAGCTAATTTTCCTTTATCTCCTAATTCTTTAGAAATAATTTCAGTCAAAATATCTAAATAATTTTCTTCTAACCATTCATAAAAAAATTTACTAGGCACTTGAATAGTTAAGGTATCCTTTTCAATTTTTTGAGGTATTATAGGTATAAACCAAGTTTTGAAGCTTTGTTCATTTACTCTTGATTTAATATATTGGAGACATCTATCCCAAATTAGTTTAGCATTTTTTACTGACTCCTCCATTTTAATAAATTACAAATTTTTATTTTTATTTTAATTAAAAACTTTCTTATGAAGTTAATTAAAATAACAATTCCATTTAATTATACTTATCAACTAGTTGTTAACATTATTATCAAAATTAATTTTTACTCATTGATATCTTTTTCATTTTGATAGTCTATATTAGAAATTAAAAATTTAGAGCTAAGAAAAAAAAAGAATGGAAATTATTTTTTAAAAATCACAGAGAAACTTTTTGTTAACCTTTAACTCTCTCAATATCAGCACCTATTTTTTTCAATCTATTTTCAATATCTTCATAGCCTCGATCAATTTGTTCTATGTTCTCAACAACACTAGTACCTTTTGCAGAAAGAGCAGCAATAAGTAATGCTAATCCTGCTCTAATATCTGGAGTTTTAATTTTAGTAGCTTTTAATTTAGCATTTCCATTTAAGCCAGTAACCACTACTCTATGTGGATCACATAAAATTACATGTCCTCCCATTTCTATCAATGTATCAACAAAAAATAATCTGCTTTCAAACATTCTTTGTTTAATTAAAATTGTTCCTGTTGCATTGATGGCTGACACAATCAGTATACTAATTAAATCTGGTGGAAACCCAGGCCAAGGACTATCAGCTATTTGTGTAATGGTTCCATCTATTTGCTTATCTATATAATTTTGATCTTGTTTAGGTATTTCAATATGTGATTTATCTTTATCTACTATAATATTAACTCCAATTTTATCAAATCCTTTTTTTATAGGTTCTAAATAATTTCCATAAAAATCAAATTGAGTATTTTTTTCTAAATCATTAAAAGGATAATTAATATTTAATTTCAAATTAGATTTAGTTGCAGATGCTAAGCCTATAAAAGATCCAATCTCCATAATATCAGGCATAATCATATGTTCTACTCCAGACAATTTATCTACTCCTTCTATAATTAACATATTTGAACCTATTCCTTTTATTTTAGCTCCCATTTTATTGAGCATATTACAAAGTTGAAAAAGATAAGGTTCACAAGCTGCATTATATATTGTAGAAATTCCTTCAGCGAGCACAGCTGCCATAATTACACTTGCTGTTCCTGTGACAGAGGCTTCATCTAATAATATATAGTTCCCTTTTAATTTATTAGCTTCTAAAACATATCTTTCTTTTTCATCAATAAAAACTTCAGCTCCCAACTTTTTAAAAGCATTAAAATGAGCATTTAATGGTCTTCTGCCAATTTTATCACCGCCAGGCTTTGGTAATTTCATTTTTTTAAGACGAGTCAATAAGGGACCTGCCAACATTGCGGAACCTCTAATTTGTTTAGCAGTTGAAATAAAATCATTAGAATCTAAATAAGCTTCATTAATGTTTGTTGCTTTGATACTATATTCATTTTCATTTATTTTGATTACCTCAATACCCAAAGTCTTTAGAAGCTCTAACATTCTTTTAATATCTAAGATATTAGGAATATTTTGGATAATTACTTTTTCATTAGTTAATAGGCTAGCACAAATTACTTGAAAGGCTTCATTTTTAGATCCTTTTATATCAACAGTACCAGAAAGAGTTTTAAGACCATTTACTATGAACTTGTCCATTTAGAATTATTTTTATTATTTGTGGTTTTTTGATGATGAGATTTATATCTGTTATTTCGAACATTTGTTCTTTTAAGTCCTTCATTTTTAAGTTTTACAAAATCAATTGACGTATTTGATCCTATAATTAATTTCATATCTCCAATAATACCATCCAAATCATTACTATCATTGTTCCAAGCAAAATTAAAACCTTTCATAATCCTCATAGCATCTTCTGCTAATCTTTCTTGCTTTTCAAGCTCTTTTTCTTTAGAAATTTTCTTAAGTAATAATTCTATATTTCTTCCAAAGTGTTTAAATTTTATTGGATCTTGTTTATAAGGCATTCTGGATATTTTTTTTTGTAAGATATCTTTTTCAGGCATTGGAAATGGCGAATCTATATCAAGTTTATAATCAGACATTATAAACAAATCATCCCATATTTTTCTAGAGTCGTCAGAAATTCCTCTAACTTTTTGATTAACTGATTTCATAACTCTAATAATCAATTCCGTTTTTTTCGTTCTTTCAGCTTTATCTTTAATTTCACTTATTTTATTTATTAACTTTTGTACGTTTCTACCATATTCTTTTAAAATAAGAGGCTCTTTTTTTGTATTATAATTTTCATGCATGATTTAAAATATTTTGTATTTAAAAATTTAATTTATTTAATAACTCTCAGTTTAGCAAAACTAAGCAACAAAGTTTTTTCACCAAAGTCTTTAAAATAAACTTTTGCTTTTATTGTACCTTGAGAATTAGTAATTGAATGAATTTTTCCTTTTCCAAATTTTTGATGTTCTACATTATCTCCAGCTTTTAATTCTTTTGGATCTGTAGCTTCAAAATTTATATCTTCTTCAATGTTATTAGTTTTTTCTATTTTATTCTTTTTAAAGAAAGGCTTATTATTGAAAAAATTATTCTTAGATCTAAAATTAAAACTTTTATTTTGGAAATGAATAAATTTAGGATCAATTTCTTTTATAAATCTACTTGGAACACAATCTATGAGCTTACCAAATTTAAATCTTTTAGAAGCATGAGAAAGATATACAGCATTTTTTGCTCTTGTAATAGCTACATAAAAAAGCCTCCTTTCTTCTTCTAAATCTTCTTTACTATTAATCATTAATGCTGAAGGAAACAATTGTTCTTCCATTCCAGCAATATAAACATATTCAAATTCTAAGCCTTTAGATGAATGGATTGTCATTAAGGTTACTTTTGGCAAATTATCATCTTTTTGATCTGCTTCATCAACTCCTGTCAATAATGATACTTCTTGAATGAAATCAGATAAAGAATTGTCTTCTTGTTTATTTTCTGAAAAATTTTTTGCGGCATTTAATAATTCTTGTACATTTTCATATCTAGAACTACCATTGATAGTTTTATCTTCAAATAATTCTTTTAATAATCCAGATCTTTGGGCAATAAAAGAAGCTGTTTCAAAAGCATTATTTTTTTCTAATTGAATTTTGGAAGCTTTTATCATTTCAACAAAGTCTTCTATTATATTAGCTGTTTTACCTTTTAAGATATGTTGTGCATTACATAAAGTATCCCAAATAGACATGTCATTATCATGGGCTGCAATGATAATCTTGTTTACTGTTGTTGGGCCAATACCTCTTTTAGGCATATTTATTATTCTTCTAAAAGCTTCTTCATCGTTATGATTAATAACAAATTTAAAATATGCTAACATGTCTTTTATCTCTTTTCTTTGATAAAAAGACATTCCTCCAACAATCTTATAAGGAATGTTAGCTTTTCTTAATTCTTCCTCTAAAGATCTAAATTGATAATTTGTTCTACATAAAACAGCAAATTTATCGTATGAGTAATGCTTAGAAATATGATTCTCCAAAATAGAATCTGAGATTTTTCTAGCTTCGTCAATATTATCTATACAAGAAGTTATAAATATTAGATCTCCAGCAACATTTCCAGTCCATGATTCTTTAGGCATTTGATTTTCGTTATATTTGATAACAGAATTAGCAGCATTGACTATATTTTTTGTAGATCTATAATTTTGTTCTAGTTTAAATATTTTAGTTTTAGGAAAATCTTTTTTAAAATTTAACATGTTATATATATTAGCACCTCTAAAAGCATATATACTTTGAGCATCATCACCAACTATACATATATTCTCATGTATTGCAGATAAATCTTTGATAATATTATATTGAATGAGATTAGTATCTTGAAACTCATCAACTAAAATGTATTTAAATTTTTCTTGGTATTTATATAGAATTTCAGGATTTTGATTAAATAATCTATAAGTATTAATAAGGATATCATCAAAATCCATAGCATCAGCTTTGAAACATCTTGCTTCATACATCAAGAAAATTTTACCAAGCATGGGCCTTTTAGCTGTTTGGTCATCAGATTGACAGATTGGATCTTCATAATATTGTTTAGCCGACATTAATCTGTTTTTAGCTCCAGAAATTCTAGCTATGACCGTATTAGGATTATAAATTTTATCATCTAAGTTTAATTCTTTAATTATAGATTTAATAACTGATTTACTATCATCTCTATCATAAATACTAAAATTTCTTGAGAATCCTAACATATCCGCTTCAAACCTCAATATTTTAGCAAAAACACTATGAAAAGTACCCAGCCATAAACTATTAGTTTCTAAACCAACAGCCTTTTCTATTCTATTCGACATTTCTTTAGCAGCTTTATTAGTAAAGGTTAAAGCAAGGATATTATAAGGAGGAATATTTTTTTCTTTCATTAAATAAGCAATCTTATAAGTAAGCACCCTAGTTTTACCAGATCCAGCACCAGCAATAATCATAGAGGGGCTATCATTATGTTTAATTGCCTCAATTTGCACATCATTTAAATCAATATTATCTAAAATCATAATTTTTTTTAAAATTTAAAAATATAATTATTCGTTGTTAGCACAATTTAAATATAAATATTTCACATATCCAAATTCACTAACCCAATTTAAACATAAATATAATAAATAATATTCATTATTTTATTTGTTATAAAACATCTTTTTTTCCTATATTAATAATAGGTTCATTTAATAAAATTTTAATAATCTAAATTTAAATAAGATGAGTACAAATAATTCGTTTATTTTGGCTTTGCTACGAAGGGTGTCGTTGTCAATAGCCATGATTGGTCTAGCTATAGCATGCCGATCAAAAACAGATGTGTCTGATGGGAATAATAATAGAAGTTCTGTAAAGACTGCACAAAGAGACCTTGGAAAAGGGGATATTGATCTGGATGATGATGATGAGTTAGAAGATGAAGAAAATGAAACCCTTTCTTTAAGAGATAATGTTGCAGGTGAAAAAGTTAAAGGTGATGGTCATACGGTTGATATTCAAACAAAGAAAAATCCGGTTACAGATAAAACGGAAACACATATAAAAATTCAATCAGATGATACATCTAAAACTGAGGATAAAGTAACTCCAACGGGTCCAAAAACAGAAGAAACAACAACTCCAGGAGAAGAAAGTGAAGATAATGAGACTGAAGAAATGACGGATAAAGATAAAGAAGCTGAAAGTTCAGGAGATACTGAAGAGGATGATAATGAAGATACAGAAGAAGATAGTGCAAAAACTTCACAAACTGAATGGGATATAGAATCTAATTGTTGTAATGGCTGGAAATGGACAAAATGCTTTAAACCATGGCAATGGAGACCATTTAATAGAAAGAGACATTATTGCAAAAAACCCGGTTTTTATAAAGTTTCTTTAATAAATAAAAAGGTTGATTGTTGTACAACTATAGTTTCTAACAATAGAAAGGTAACTAGAAAATCTATTAGTAGAAAGAGAAAGGCTCAAGATATGGCACAAGCTGTGGGGGCAAGTATAAATAGAGATTGTGACATACGAAATGTTGATGTTTCATATTTTAAATGTAGACGTAGTTTATTCAATTGGTGGAGAATGGGAATGAAGAGAATGGCAAGAAAAACTTGTAAAGGATGTGATAGTTCTTTCTGTAGTAAAGATAGAGCGGCAGTAGTTTCTTTCCATAGAGATTATACTCTAAAGAATATGCTTACGCTTAAAAGATCAAATGTTTTATGGAAAGATTTTTGTGAAACTAAATTATGTAACTTAACAGATCTTTATAAGACTAAAAAGAAAGATGAAAACTGTCCACAATATCCAAAAGTAGGATTAAAGTTGATTGCTAAATTACATTACATGTATGACTTTAAAGATGATGATAGATGTCAAGATAAATATTGCTATAGAATAAAAGGTACACATGGCTGTTTATTAAGAGCAACAACTGAAAATGCAGAAATAGTTACTAAAGAATATAAAGGCAAAAAATATACAATTTTAGAAACTTGTTTGAAAAAGTTTGAGTATGCAGGTGAAAGTCATAAAAAATGCAATAAAGTTTGTGGATGTCGATTAGGAAGAATGTTAGGTCTTAAATGGTTAACAGACAGAATAAGAGCTAGAAATGGTTTAATCTTTGTAGGTAAAGATAATGTATGTCCTCCATGTGAAACAGAATGTGGAGAAAAAGAAAAAGATGACAAGATGATGGAAGATGAGTGTTGCAACAAATCTTGGAGCGAAATCCATAGTCTAAGAAGAAAAGGTAATAATATGGAATCATATCTATGGAGATTATTCAAAAAACCTAATTTTAAGGCAGGCCCAAGAAGATCTATTGAGATAGAAAAAGTGAAATTAGATGAATGTGGAGAACCAACAAATTGCGTTGTTTCTAGATGCATGGCTTTAGTTGACTTTGTATTTGCTTTTGAAGTTCAAGAAAAAGAAGGTGGTGAAATATTGAGATATGAAGTTGAACATAATTATGCTTGGAGTTAATAAGTACTGAATTTTGAATCCATACTTAAAAAAATGGAGTCTAACAAAATAGGCTCCATTTTATTTATTTATTAGGAGGCGCTGCAAAAGTCCTTATTGATATAAAAAATCCTTGATTTAAGCTTTAATTATTATATTGCATCAAAAATTAAATTAATCTGATATGAATCTATATAATAAATTAGTTAATCGTCCCTATATTTTCCTCAGAAT
>JAAGZN010000808.1 GCA_024206165.1 Bacteroidota bacterium | reverse complement strand
TGCAGTAAAGGTGTCCCTCAAAAAATCGAGTGCGGTTAAGGCAAAAGTGATAACTTTGCGCCATGGCACCCAAATACCAACACAAATAATAAAAGGTAAGTAAATATGTCTTGAGCACATGAAAAACTTTATTGGTATAAGGCTCTCTTCGAATAAAAGTTACAGGGACAACTATCTCCAAAACAGCCTCCCCGGCAGGGAATTGAACCCCCGTCTCGCGCATAACAGGCGGGGATACTCACCACTATACTACCGAGGATCTGATGTTGGAACAGAAATCAAATTGCTTTGCATCAGCTTTACAAATAAAAATGATTGCAGTAAAGGTGCCCTTCAAAAAATTCAGTCCTGTTAAGGCACAAGGGATAACTTTGCCCAATGACACCCACATGTCGACACAACTAATGAAAGATAAGTAAATATGTCTTAAGCACATGAAAAACGTTATTGGTAAAAGGCTCTCTACGAATCAAATTTACAGGGATAACTATCTTCAAAACAGCCTCCCTGGCAGGGAATCGAACCCCAGTCTCCTGCCTGACAAGCAGGGATACTCACCACTATGCAACCGAGGATCTGATGTCGGAACAGAAATCAAATGTCTTTGCATCAGCTGTACAAAGAAAAATGATTGCAGTAAAGGGGTTTTTTAAAAAATCCAGTC
>JAAGZN010000807.1 GCA_024206165.1 Bacteroidota bacterium | reverse complement strand
TTTTTAAGCCACAATGTATACAAATCGTATTATTATATTTACCTCTTATTTTATATATTATTTTCTTTTTTTCTTCATAAAATCATATAATTGTGACTTTTTTCCCCTTAAGTAAAAAATGAAGTGCAACTTTTAAAAATAAAAAAAGAAATATAATAACCAACAAACGTTAGTGCGTTAGGATATTATAATTTATAACTAGAACAAATGAAAAAATACACACATCTAACTATCTTTGATAGACAAACAATAGAAATACAATTAAAAAGAGGAACTAAACAATCAGAAATAGCAAAAATACTAGATAAGCATAAATCAACAATTTCAAGAGAAATAAAGTTAAATTCAGTAATCAAAAGAAAACAAACCTGAAAACAATATTTAGCTCAAGAAGCTCATTTGAAAGCATATTTAAGAAGATATTATTGTAAAAAACAATCTATGAAAATAAATATGAATTCTAAGATGAAATTATTTATTATCTGTAATTTAAAACGAAAAGATATTCTTCCTTCACCAAAAATAATAGCAAAATTATGGAATCAAACTCAAAATAACAAAAAAAATCATATAACCCATACTAGTATATATTCTTGGCTTGAAACAGGTATGTGAAATAAATATAAAGATCTACTTTTGTATAAAAATAAATGATACAAAAAAGTAAAAGCTATTAAATGAAGTAGAATAATTTGAAGAATATGATTAAATGAAAGGTCAGATGAGGCAAATAATAGAATTGAAAAATGACATTTTGAAGCTGATCTCATTGTATCTAAAAAATGATTTAAATGAGCTCTCCTTACTTTAATTGATAGAAAGACTAGATTGCCTAGAATATTCAAAATACAGAATAAAAACAGTCAAACTATCATGAATTTAATAGCATCAATTAAAGATGAAGTTTGAATTAAATCAGTTACCTTTGATAATTGAATGGAGTTCGCAAAACATCAGTTACTAAATGATATTTGAATAGATACATACTTTTGTGAAGCGTATCATTCACGGGAAAAATGAAGTATTGAAAATCTCAATAGAATTATTAGAAGATTTTTTCCTAAATGAACTATCTTTGATAATATTTCTAAAGAAAAAATAAAGAGTATCTGTCAAATAATAGCAGATACTCCTAGAGAGATACTTAAATTTCGTTCACCTAATCAGGTACATTGCTCTTAAAGCGCATATGAATCTTAACAATTATCATTATAATAATTGCACACCATAACTGCTGTTATATTTCTTTTCCAATCTCTAAAAAGGTGCACATGGGGTTT
>JAAGZN010000806.1 GCA_024206165.1 Bacteroidota bacterium | reverse complement strand
GATTTCATGGAATATACTTTTGGGCTTGCTAAGGATGTTTTATAATCTCTAAATAGTTTTTCAAAAGTGGAGATTACTTTTATTGTATTCTCATCGAAGTTTATTGCTTCATTGGTTTGTTCGAAGAATGATTTAAATAAGTTTTCAGGGATTACATAGCTGTCTTTCCCTTCTATTTGTTTTGTTCCTTGATCTAATATTTGCTCCATTCTTGCTCTGTTAAATTGATTGCATGATAAAGAATATAATGTATTCCTTAGTTCATGACATAGAGATTCTCCTAAGTTTAAGCCTATATTTCCTTGTTTTAAATATGATATCCGTTTTCTATATGCAAAGAGTAAGCCTATCAATGTTGAGAAGAATACTTGATAAAATAGAAAATAGTTAATATCAAAGCCTAGTAATGATAAATTTATTGGACCTATGAAATAGGAATAAAATATGATTCCTAATCCTAATCCGAGTGGTGCTAATATCAAAAATACTTCTCCTGTGACTAGCATTATTAAGAAGAATATTGATGTTCCTACGTTCATTAGCCATGATAATGATCCTCCTGTCATTAAAAACATTACTGTTGTTATAAATGGTAGGCAATATGTTAGAGTTGCATGCCAATATAGAGAATAGTAGGGTTTTAAGAATTCTTTCCATTGATCTTTAACTATTAATAATCCTGCCATTATTCCTCCAATAAATCTCAGGTTTGTCATCATATTAAACTTTTCAGGATCTTGGTGATCCCAAAGGAAGTATGGTAATGTAAAGTTGATACAGCAATAGATTCCAAAGATTATGTTTTGGCTTCCATTTTTCATTACTTGAAATCTTGAGTATTCGTATATTTTTCTGGGGGTTGGTATTGAGTTTATTATTGAATCAAATATTTTTTGTGGACTTGGGATCCATAGTTTTGTTTCGTCATTTTTGTTTTCTGCTCGTTTTACCCAGGCTATGCCTTTGTTTTGGAGGATGTGGGAGGTCATATATACAATCATATTTGATAATATACTTAAAAGAATAGGGACAACTTTAAAGTTTATAAATACACTATAAGTAAAATAAAGAGTTAAAATTGCTGAAATAGAGCTAACTATAAAAGACTTTACATCCGTTTTCAATCCCAATATTCCTGCAATAAGAGGAAAATGTAAAATAGGTAATACAATTAATGCAGCAAAAAAGTGAATATTTCTAAAATATGGTGTATTTATAAAAAACAAAGTGGTTAAAATAGTTAATAGTGCTATTAAAATAGTTGTTAGCTTTATTACAATTAATTTATTTTTTTTGAATTTAAAAAAGGGATCTAATATATCTTTATATACACATAAACTATAGGAATGTAAATGTGAGTCAGCAGTTGACATTATTATAGCTAAAAAACCTGAAATAATTATACCTTTTATAATATTAGATAAATTCAGATCATTAATTGCATGGAAAATAACAACTTTGGGATTAATATCTGGATAAAGCACTGCCATTGATAATCCTATTAAAGTAAATATAATTCCCATAACAATAACTAAAACTGACAAGGTAAAATATTGATTTCGTAATTTCTTAGCATCATTAGTCATGAAATTTCTTTGCATCATAGCAGGACTGGTTAAAGAAGTAAAAAATAAACTTAAAATTATAATATATGAAAGAGAATGATAAAGATTATTGTCACTTATTTGAAAGAGTTTTGAACTAGGTAATTGTATGAATAAAGTTTTATAACCACCAATTTTATAAAGCAAAAGTGTTAATAATAAAGGAATTGCTATTATTAAAATAATAAATTGAAACACATCAGTTTTTGTTACAGATTTTATTCCTCCAACAATTGAATAAATACTTAGGATTAATCCACCTAAAATTATTCCCCAATATGAATTAATTGAGAAAAAATTTTCAAATACTCTTCCTAGCATTAATAATTGGACACTAATGATAAATATGCCTCTTAGGGATATCAATATTCCTGCAAAAATCTTAATTGGTTTTCCATAAAATATTTCCATCAAATCACCAATAGTAAAAATATTTTTGAATGCCGTTAATTTTTTTGACAAGAATGCTCCAATTAAAAAAAGTTGTAAACCCGCGGCTAACCAAGAAAAAGAAAGAATAATTCCTTTTGAAAATATTTCACTTGTTGACCCTATTATACTTTCTCCACCTATCCATGTAGCAAGCATGGTCAATACCATAGTAAAAGAAGTAAATTTTTTATTTCCTAAAGCATAATCTTTAATGTCTTTAATGCCTCTGCCAGAATAAAGGCCGATTATCAAAGTAATCAATAAAAAAGATCCTACAATCCATAAAGTGCTTTCTGAAGTATTATATAATAACATAATTATTTAAGGTTTAATTTATTAATATTCTTTATTTAAAAAAATTCATTTTTTAATATCTATTATATCATTTGCTAATGAGTATTCTAAATATTTAGTTTTTGTGTAATTATAATTACCTAACTGACTTACTCTTCTTATTATCAATCTATTGCTGTCTATCTCTATATTTATTTCTGTCTTTCCCGATAAATTTTCGAAATTTCCTATCATATCCAAAATAATAGTCTCGATTGCTTTTTTTGGCAGTTTTACATAAATGTCTTTATCCATATTTAAATTAAAATCTTTAACCCCTCTTCCAGCATAAAAACCAATTATTAAAATAACTAATAAAACACACCTCCAATCCATAAAGTAGCTCTGTGAAATATTATAAGGCAACATAATTATTTAAAGTTTAATTTTTGCAAATAGTATTTAAATGTATTTTATTTATAATGCTTGTATGGCATGGCACGAATTTATATAATAAATTTTAAAAACCAAAATTGACTTATAAAAAATAAAGGGATAATTATTTTAAAAAAATTTCATTTATCTTTTGATACTTGATATAATTCATTTCTGTTTTTTTAATCCGAAACATATTAAGCATCCCTTACTAAAAAGTAAAAGACATTTGGAAAAATAAATATTAAAACAGAGATACATAAGTGTCATTAATTGAACACTCAAAATACAAATTATCTAAAATATGAAGGTATGAGTGTTTAATTAGTGACACTTCTAAGGAGGCGCTGCAAAAGTCTGGCCTACCTATAAAAAGTTATAAAAAAGGTTTCCTCTCATGAAGTATCTTTTTTAAAATCCATTTTTTAAATTAACGATTCCTGTTATTATTGCCATTTTTATTGCATAGCTCGGTTT
>JAAGZN010000805.1 GCA_024206165.1 Bacteroidota bacterium | reverse complement strand
TGTATGTTCTAGTAGGACTATAGGGCCATAGGACTTAAGGGACATACTAGTAAGGTGATTCTTGTTAGATGCGTCAGCATCTCATAGACTCGATGGGGGAGTGGTGGGTGGGTGGTGGGTTGGGGCAAATTTGAAAACATACTGAAACTGTTACTGTCACTGCTGGGTGTGACGAAAATTGAGCAGTGACTTGGGTGTGACGAAAATTGAGCAGTGACTTGGGTGTGACGAAAATTGAGCAGTGACCTGGGTGTGACGAAAATTGAGCAGTGACCTGGATGTGACGAAAATTGAGCAGTGACCTGGGTGTGATGAAAATTGATCATGGGTGTGACAAAAATTGAGCAGTGCCTGGGGGTGCGGTCCTCACTGGCAGTGGCCACCAGACGGCCGCTCCTGTTGAACTTGATGTCCATGATCCTGGCCATGTGCCCCTCTAGGCCGGCCACCCTCCTCCCGCAACGGCTCCAGGCGGCCGCCTCCCACCACCCAGCCCCCCAGCCCCTAGGAG
>JAAGZN010000804.1 GCA_024206165.1 Bacteroidota bacterium | reverse complement strand
TTCGGGTCGTCAGTCCGAAGAAGACCCGCCAAGACCAGCCAAGCGACGTCCATCAGCACGACAACAGCGCAAAGTTGATCGAGATGCTCAAGATCGTGCACGAGGAGCTGCACTACGGCCTCAAGGCTTACATGGCTTGCGGCTTGCGCAAGGTCTACACCGCCATCATCTACCGCTGCAAGGGCGACAAGGAGCTGCTGACCCTCATGCCGAGCGCCGTCGAGCTGAAGTCCCGGTGGTACCGGGCCTACAATAAGTATTTCCAGGTTAGTTTTCGCCGCCAAGGAAGAACTTATTTTTAAACTATTCCTGCAGCTGCCCGGCGTGCCCAAGAACTTCGCCGAATTCAAGGAGAACTTGCCAGAGTCCCTGCAGACCACCAACTTCGAGGGGGACGACGAGGACCCATCGAAGAGGTTCGTCCTGTTCAACGACTACGTCGGCGGTGGCAGGAACGGCAAGAAGGAATACGCCGTCACGTTCGTCTCCAAGGCCGGGATCGAGGGCCTCATCAAGTTCCCCACATGGGTCATGGACGGGACGTTCGAGACGGCGCCGAAGCACCCCAAGTTCAAGCAAATCTTCGTGATTGTGGGTGTCGACCACGAACAGCGCTCCTTCCCGCTCGTCTGGTGCTTCCTGAGCCACAAGACGCCGTTGTGCTACCGGAAAGGGGTCCTCATCCCGCTGCACAACGCGATCGTCGAGCACGTCGTCGCGTCCGGCATGGACATCAGCAAGATGCACCCCAAGATCGTCGTCACCGACTTCGAGAAGGCCATCTCAAACTCCATCAAAGAAGTCTTCACCACGTTCACCGTCTACGGCTGCCTCTTCCATTGGAAGCATGCCATCAAGTCCAGGGTCGACAAGATCGGGCTCGCCGCGTTCTACATCTCGAAGACCTCGTCCGGCGTCAGCTTCCGCGAGTTCGTGGCCATGCTCATGGCGCTGACGTACGTGCACCCGCACTGCGTCCCGCATTACTTCAACGCCCTCGCCATGTACGTGCGCAACAAGACGGCCAGCAAGTTGTCCGGGTGGTACTTACACAGACAGAAGGTGGGTTTTTTTTTTGCCCAAATGTTTCGTTATATAATGGAACATCTTTCAGATCGAGAAGCTGCTCACCTACATGCAGGACACCTGGGTCGGCGACGAGGACGGTGACATCGAGCCGAGGTACCCCATCTCCGACTGGTCCGGCTACAGGAGCATGAAGGACATGAGCATCCCCACCACCACCAACTGCAACGAGAGCTACAACTCCAAGTTCAAGGCCGCCGTGGCCGGCCAAAAGAACAAGTGCAACGTGTGGAGGGTCATCTACACGATGAAGGTTAGTTATTAAAACCCTTTAACCGTTAAAACCCTAAAAAGCTTTTGAGAGAGCTAAAATTTGCTTCTCCAGTCGGAGGAGGCGCTGAGCACCTCCAAGATGCTCAACTACTCCCAGGACAGGCCCAACGTCGGGGACAAGCAGCACGCCAGCCGGGTCAGCAAGAGGGAGAAGGGTCAGAAGTCGATCAGGAAACTGGTGAACACCCCCGACGCGCTCTCGAATCCTGACCAGGTTAGATGGCGCAACTTTTATTTTCTTTTAAAATGAGATCAAAAATAAAAAAGATAAAAAAATAGTCCTAAGCTATACCACCCTTCCCAGGCGACCTGCATCAAGATCCTCCAGTCGGTGGCCGTCGTCGTCTACGCCTCCCAGGTCTGGCGCGCCAAGGGGGGCAAGGGGAAGAAGAAGCAGCCGGTCCCGGAGAGCAACGACAGCGACAACGACAACGAGGAGAACTAGTGTCGTTGTCATCATGTACTAGTAGTTTAGCTGGTGCATCATCCCCCGGGACTTGGAGGCCAACGACAACGTGTGTGTGTGTGTGTGTGTGTGTGTGTGTGTGTGTGTGTGTGTGTGTGTTTGTTGTGTCTGTGTGTGTTGTTTGTTGTGTGTGTGTGTAGCTGTGGGCCCACAGATGGAACCTTTTTTGTCGTCATGACCGCCTTGTAAATATTTTATCACGAAATGAAATAAACGTGATGATCTGATCCTCATCAACCTTTTTTGATTTGATGGCTGATTTGGGTGATCCTGATTTGATGGCTGACACATTGGCGGAAGGGTGTGAAAGCACATCAAAAGCACTCAGCACACTTGGGAGCACTTGGGAGCACTTGGGAGGGTGAGGACTCAGCAGCAGCATTGTTGTCCGACGCACATTGAGCGCCGTTTTGTGTAAGGAGGGTCGCAGGGCAATTAACTCACCCGACAACCGCCGCCACACGTGGATGTTAGATCTATTTCCGGTTTTATGTAAGACGACTGATAGCGGCGGTGCACAACCATCTCTCTGGTCTTGTTTTTCGATATGACCACACACATATAATATGAAAGTAAGCCGTTTTAAGGATTAAAGCTTTTTAAGGGTTCCTATGGCTATAAGGCTCACCAGCAGTGGTTGTTGCGTTAGACAACGCTACTTTTACCCTAACGAATCCACAAATCATGATTGATTGATGGTTTTTTTTTTTT
>JAAGZN010000803.1 GCA_024206165.1 Bacteroidota bacterium | reverse complement strand
TGGTTAGCCCATGGTTTTTGGTCAAACTTTGCCCCAAATAGATGGTTTCAAGAAGGCTTGTAGACTAGTCATAACTGTTCAGGAAGCATTAACAGGCTATAATAGCCTTGGAAAATGCACAAAGCCACCGATGATATTTTCCTTGGAAATCAGGCAAAATTTGGAAAAAAGCCTGATGGTTAGCCCATGGTTTTTGGTCAAAATTCGCCCCAAATAAATGGTTCCAAGAAGGCTTTTAATCTAGTCATTACTGTTCAGAAAGCATTAATAGACTATAATAGCCTTGGAAAATGCACAAAACCACCGATGAATTTTCCTTGAAAATCAGGCAAAATTTGGAAAAAAGCCTGATGGTTAGCCCATGGTTTTTGGTAAAAATTTGCACCAAATAAATGGATCAAAAAGGCTTTTAGTCTAGTCAAAACTGTTCAGGAAGCATTAATAGGCTATAATAGCCTTGGAAAATGCACAAAACCACTGAAAATATTTTCCTTCAAAATCAGGCAAAAATTGGAAAAAAGCCTGATGGTAGGCCCATTCTCTTTGGTCAAAATTCACCCCAAATAAATGGTTCCAAGAAGGCTTATATCGGAAGAGCGACGGGTAGGGAAAGAGTGAAGATCTCGAATATCGCCGGATAATTAAAAAAACCAATGAAAATATTTTCCT
>JAAGZN010000802.1 GCA_024206165.1 Bacteroidota bacterium | reverse complement strand
ACTTTTTTCTCGTTATCTTCAACTTCTACTTGTCTATCTTTTTCTTCTCCTTTGGAATCTTTTTCTATTGTCTCTTTTCTAATGCTTCCATCTTTGTATGTTATATTTTCTTCTATTGAACTATTATCTTCAAGAGTTTTTATTGTATATATTTCTGTTTTATTTCCATTTTCATCGTATGTAGTTTTAATTTCTACTATTGTTCCATTGGAATCTTTTGTATAGTTTTCATCTTGTGAACCTATTTTATTTCCATCTTCATAGAATATTGTATTAATATCTTTACTTGTTACATTTCCATCTTTATCTGTAACTGTTGTTATCGTTTTTTGTTCTATTATATTTTTATTTTCATCGTATGTAGTAATTGTTGTTACTGTTTTTGTACGTCCATCCTCAATTATAAATGTAACTGTTGTACTATCTTGTGAACCTGTTTCAGTTCCATCTTCATTATGGAATGTTGTATTACTTGTAGTTGTTGTTTGTCCACTTTTATCTGTAATTGTTGTTTCTGTTGTATTTGCATAAGTTTTCGTACTAAGATCTTTAACTATTATTCTTGTTGTGTTTTCATTTATTACTATTTCAGTTATTTCTTTCCCATTTATAGTTATAACTTTTTTCTCGTTATCTTCAACTTCTACTTGTCTATCTTTTTCTTCTCCTTTGGAATCTTTTTCTATTGTCTCTTTTCTAATGCTTCCATCTTTGTATGTTATATTTTCTTCTATTGAACTATTATCTTCAAGAGTTTTT
>JAAGZN010000801.1 GCA_024206165.1 Bacteroidota bacterium | reverse complement strand
GCAAAGATATTGAATACGTTGTTGTTCTTGAACAATGGCAAGACCGATACTTTGTAATATTAGCAGTTTTGACTGTTATTAGATCTTAGTAATAAATGCTACTGGTCTTCACAAAGAAATTTAGAAAGGGCAGAAAAAAGTGATTTCATGTTACGAATTTCCTTATGTTTGTTAGGTATGTTTGAATATATGTATAATGAAAGTAATAGCCAGTAATAGGTGTCAAGTAATATATGTAAAATCCACCACAGTTTTTGACTTCTATCTGATATTAATATTTAAAGCAAATAACATGAGTCTAACATGTTATGAATCATGAGCAAATATTTTGAATACGTTGTTGTTCTTGGACAATGGAAAGACCGATACTTTGTAACATTAGCAGTTTTGGCTGTTAATAGGTCTTAGTAATGAATACTACTGGTCTTCAGAAAGAAGTTTAGAAGGGGCAGGAAAAAGTGAATTCATGTTATGAATTTCCTTATGCATGTTAGGTTTGTTTGAATATATGTATAATGAAAGTTATAGCCAGTAATAGGTTTCAAGTGATATATGTTAAATCCACCACAGTTTTTGACTTCTATCTGACGTTAATATTGAAAGTAAATAACGGGAGTCTAAAATGTTATGAAGCATAAGCAAAGATATTGAATACGTTGTTGTTCTTGAACAATGGCAAGACCGATACTTTGTAATATTAGCAGTTTTGACTGTTATTAGATCTTAGTAATAAATGCTACTGGTCTTCACAAAGAAATTTAGAAAGGGCAGAAAAAAGT
>JAAGZN010000800.1 GCA_024206165.1 Bacteroidota bacterium | reverse complement strand
TTAATTGAAATATTATAAGCTTGCAGTAGCAGTAATGAAATGAATTGAAAAACATGAAATGAAGTATGAATTGAAATGAAATGAAATGAAATGAAATGAAATGAAATGAAATGAAATGAAATGAAATGAATTGAAATGAAATGAAATGAAATGAATTGAAATGAATTGAAAAACACGAAATGAAGCATCCAGTAGAAGTAATGAAATGAATCGAAATATTATAAGCATGCATTAGCAGTAATGAAATGCATTGAAAAACATGAAATGAAGTATGAATTGAAATGAAATGAAATGAAATGAAACATTATGAAGCATGCAGTAGCAGTAATGAAATGAATTGAAAAACATGAAATGAAGTATGAATTGAAATGAAATGAAATGAATTGAAATGAATTGAAAAACATGAAATGAAGCATGCAGTAGCAGTAATGAAATAAATTGAAATATTATGAAGCATGCAGTAGCAGTAATGAAATGAATTGAAAAACATGAAATGAAGTATGAATTGAAATGAAATGAAATG
>JAAGZN010000799.1 GCA_024206165.1 Bacteroidota bacterium | reverse complement strand
GTTTTTTTTTTGCCCTACAATATATATTTGACCTAAGTAACAGACTCACCATGTCATGACTTTGCTTCAAAGTGCATAGATCAGGAGCGGGAGTTTGAGATTATGTCTGCCGTGCTGCCATGGATCTAGACTGCCTCTGTGACTTGCCTTGGTCGGTCACCAGCTCCTCCCACTCGGAACGGGAGATTAAGATTATGTCTTCTGTGGTTCCGGACCACCTCTGTGACTTACCTCTCCATAATTGGAGACCTTCTCGAAATGAGGCTTAATTGGCCCTCAAACCACTGTGATATAGTATATAGTATATAGTATATAGTGTATAGTATATAGTATATAGTGTATATAGTGTCAGGGGCCAAGTCAGACGGTTACTTAGCAGAAAATGACCCATTTCTGGCCAAAAATCCAGTTTACAGTGGAGTTAGATAAAAAGTTCTTGATCAAAACTTGTCTAGAATTTCATTTTACTATAGAAAAGACATGTTCTCTGTCACTCACATCGACTTTTGACACCTTTAATGTGACATTCGCATAAAAAGGTGATCCGTCCTCCGCCATACTATTTTTATTACTCAATAAGATAGGATTCCAAAGGACGGATCACCTTTTTTTATTTAATTTTTTTATTGCTTCTAGTATTGTTAAATGGAACCCCTGACATGTTTCACTAAACACACATTGTCCTAATTTGTTTTTTTTTTGCCCTACAATATATATTTGACCTAAGTAACAGACTCACCATGTCATGACTTTGCTTCAAAGTGCATAGATCAGGAGCGGGAGTTTGAGATTATGTCTGCCGTGCTGCCATGGATCTAGACTGCCTCTGTG
>JAAGZN010000798.1 GCA_024206165.1 Bacteroidota bacterium | reverse complement strand
TTGAATTCAACTTTTTAATGTATTTACTGTTTGTTTTATTTTATCTATTAATGACAATTTTATTTTCTTTTGAATTAATTTTCACAACTTATAACAGGATTAAATATCTTTTCAAATATTTTAATATTTGATCAGCAGTCTGAAGACTACTGATAGCACGTTTGCCAAATGCCTCAGGAATTAAAAGAGCATATTATTCATTTTATTGATATGGCTATTAGGGATTATAAGGCTAAGAAGGCTTATTCGTGATTATATTTATATTTAAAATCTCTCTCTGGTAAATACAGGCATTGACTATTTGAGTATGTTGGTTGAGATAATACATGTTGCTTATAACCTGTAGATTCAAATTTGATATCTCCATGTACAGTTTCTATATGATATTCCCAATTATATAAGTTTCTAGTTAATAATGTTTTATTACCTCTATGTATGGATGATATATCTATACCAACTTCATCTGCAAAATTTAAATTCATTCTTAAATTAAGTACTCCTTCAAATACTAGATGACAAGGAGAAACCCAAAACATAAAACTATCTTTTTTTTTCTCCCATTTAAAAATATAATCGATATCTAAAATAAATTCTAGTTTTGTATCAGGAAACCTTATGGCATATATAATGGAATCGTGCCATCCCATAACATCAAAATCTTCGTTTGTCCATAATTCTTTAACGGTCATAACTTTCACTTCTTTCTTTTTTCTAAAATCTTCTTAATAACCCTTACATCGTTTTTATTCATAGGAATAGCTGTTTTCCTATCTTTATTAAAGTAGACTTTGTTGGTTTTAGGATCAATATTTTTATTATAATTCTGTATATGTGGAGTTTCCACCCCTTTATGTGGTGCTCCATCTAAATCATATTGAATTCTTTTGTTTGGAGTATTAACTTTTACAGTATTCTTATTATTATTTAAATTCTTCTTTACATCTAATGCTTGTTGTCTTACTGATGGAGCTTTATTCCCAGCCCCGTTCCTATTACCTCCAGAAGACTTTCCACCAAATTTCTTATCTAATTTAGAAAATAATTTTTTAATATTCTTATTTCCTACTACTCCAAATGATAATTTTAACGCTCCTTTATTTGCACATGCATGAATTCCCTTTAATACT
>JAAGZN010000797.1 GCA_024206165.1 Bacteroidota bacterium | reverse complement strand
ATTTACTGTTTGTTTTATTTAATTTATAAATGATGACTTTCTTTTCATTTGAATTAATTTTGACAACTTATAACAGGATTAAATATCTTTACAAATATTAAAATATTTGATCAGCAGTCTGAAGACTACTGATAGCAGGTTCGTAATGCTAATTTTGATAAGAATACTATTAGAAGGCTTGACGAAATGGAAAAACTTCCTGATTCTGAAAAACAGAAAATATTTAATTATATCGATCTTATTATTAGAGATTATAAAGCTAAAAGTGCTTATGCTTAGCAAATTATTCTAATTCTGATATTATTATATCTAAAATTAAATTTAAATGGATATTAAAATAGACATAAATAGACTTACAAAAGATGAATTAATAGAACTGAATAAGCTCATTTTCAATAGAATTAAGTATTTAAATGATCTTGAGTCAATAAAAAGGCGTTCTTTATTTAATAAAGGGGATTTCGTTAGTTTTGAGTATGATAATAAGTATATCTTAGGAATCATTACAAAAATCAATATAAAAACTGTTTCTATTCTGACAGAAAATGGAAAGGAATGGAGAGTTAGTCCTTCATTATTAAAAAAAGCCATAAAATCGAATGCTTCGGCATTAACCTGAAAATACTTTTATTTCAATAATTCTTCTTTTGCTTTATTAATTGCTTTGATTATTTCATCTAAATTCAAGTCATGGTTACTAGAATACTCAGAAAACCTTATTTTCATTTTATCTGGCCCCTCTTCTTTAGTTACTGTTGCTATTTCCTCGCTTTCTATATACTCAATATGTGACTCTCCTTCAGCCAAATTTGTACGTTCAGCCTTATTAAGAAGACTTTCTTTTAAAGATTTATCACTTAAGTATATATATGCAACCAGTTCTTCGTAGTCAAGAGGACTTCCTATTTGAACCTCATAAAACCTTTTTTCCATTTATTAAAATATTAAAATTGGTCTCTAAATCCATTAAATAATCCTTCTCTGGATATATTAACTCCTCGTCCAGTATTCTTATCAAAAATATTGGTTGTTCCATTTGGTAATTTTTGAATTGTTTTATCTTTAGAATTCAATATATTTCTCAATATTTTTTCTCCAATTTGATCCGCATTTTTGTGAGAAAATTTAACATCCTTAAAAGCTGAACCTTTGCGTGAGCTATGTTTTTGAAGTCCTCTTCCTAATTTACTTAAACCGTTTCTATCAGATTTTGTAGCAGACTTTACGAATTCTTCAGTATTCTTAATTACATTCTTGGGAATAGTTTTAATACTTCCGCCCGCCTTATTCCTATTACCTCCAGAAGACTTTCCACCAAATTTCTTATCTAATTTAGAAAATAATTTTTTAATATTCTTATTTCCTACTACTCCAAATGATAATTTTAACGCTCCTTTATTTGCACATGCATGAATTCCCTTTAATACT
>JAAGZN010000056.1 GCA_024206165.1 Bacteroidota bacterium | reverse complement strand
TTAGGCATTGCTACCTAATTATAGATAAATAATTATTTCTTTTAGCAATTAATAGCCTTATAGAATATTCTAGCATTTTTACACATTTACTATAACACTTAGATTTTCTTCTCATTCTAGCTAAATAATGTCGGAATAAACTATTGTATCCTTCTATCGTATAGGTTTCTGCTTTTGATTGAATATGTATTTTTTTCGGTATCATTTGTTCATATGCTTTATAATAGTCTGTATACACTTTTTCTATTGACTTATTTTTTGTTTTTTTCCATAATTTAAGTCCTGTTTTCCTGTCTCTTCTTCCGATAACAATATTAATGAACTTTTTTCCAATTCTATCAACAGATATCCATATCCATTTTGCGTTTTTTTTGAGACATATGTATGCATTTCGTCTATTTCTATTTCTTGGGGAACTTTACCTTGCTTTTGAACTGTTTTTAGTTTATTGCCATAAGACTTAATCCATCTTAAGATTGATACATTACTAAATTTCAATATTCGACCTATTGATCTAAATCCTAATCCTTCTAAATATAATTGCAATGCTT
>JAAGZN010000796.1 GCA_024206165.1 Bacteroidota bacterium | reverse complement strand
TTTTAGAGAGTTTGAGAACACTCCTTGCTAATTTAAATGAAAATTTATGACATATAAGTGATTATTCTGACCGATTTTAGTGTCTGAAAGGGGCAATCTCACACGCGGTATTTGGCTCACCCCCTACTATATATATCTATATTTTTCTATTTAAGATTTGAAGGGCAGACCCTCTGCTTCTAGAATTTGCAAAGATACCGAGATTCTGTACAGAAATAAGCCCTGTATGAATTTTTCAAACTTCAATTTTTACCTTGCAAAACCTAAGTACCTTTGGTCTTACGCATTTCGAAACACTCTTCAAGCAGATGCAGGCAGGGCCCTTCGGGCCCTGCCTGCATCTGCTTGAGTACCCTTCTAATACGGGGAAAATAAGCCTGAAAAATCTACTGATCTTGTTTTTTTAGATTTTAGAGAGTTTGAGAACACTCCTTGCTAATTTAAATGAAAATTTATGACATATAAGTGATTATTCTGACCGATTTTAGTGTCTGAAAGGGGCAATCTCACACGCGGTATTTGGCTCACCCCCTACTATATATATCTATA
>JAAGZN010000795.1 GCA_024206165.1 Bacteroidota bacterium | reverse complement strand
GGGAACGATAAGATACCGTTGAAGTAATAAGTTCTAGGCTGTTCCCATGGACAGAACTGTTGTAATACGTATGTTTACAACGTTTTAGAGCAAACAGAACCGTTTTATTCCATGGGACATGCGTACTTTATAAGA
The DNA here is from genome assembly GCA_024206165.1 of Bacteroidota bacterium. GTDB lineage: Bacteria > Bacteroidota > Bacteroidia > Cytophagales > Amoebophilaceae > JAAGZN01. The sequence continues at coordinate 744 of JAAGZN010000795.1, read as the reverse complement.
AATTGAGGTGATCTTTTATTGCGGGGGTAAGTTTTCACAAAGTTTCATGGTGAACTATAAGTGACCGTGGAAGTAATGAGTTCTAGGTTGTTCCCATCAACAGAGCTGTTATAATACGTATGTTTACAACGCTTTAGAGCAAACAGAATCGTTTTATTCCATGCGAAATGCGTACTTTATAAGAAATTGAGGTGAACTCTTTTTGCGGGGCTAAGTTTTCACTAACTTTCATGGGGAACTATAATAAACCCTCGGTGTTATAAGTTCTAGGCTGTTCCCATGGACAGAACTGTTGTAAAACGTATGTTTACAGCGTTTTATGGCTAACGGAATCGTTTTATTCCATGCGAAAGGCGTACTTTAACAGAAATTGAGGTGAACTCTTATTGTGAGGCTAAGTTTTCACTAAGTTTTATTGGCAACTATAAAAAACCCTCGGTGTAATGATTTCTAGCCTGTTCCCATGGACAGAACTGTTGTAATACGTAAGTTTACAACGTTTTAGGGCTAATTTAATCGTTTTAATCCATGCAAAAGGCATAGTTTGACAGAAATTGAGACGAACTCTTATGGCGGGGCTAAGTTTTCACTAAGTTTTAATGGGGAATTATAAGAAACCCTCGGTTTAATAAGTTCTAGGCTATTTTCATGGACAGAAATGTTGTAAAACGAATTCTTACAGCGTTTTAGAGCTAATGGAATCGTTTTATTCCATGCAGAAGCTGTACTTTATAAATAATTGAG
>JAAGZN010000794.1 GCA_024206165.1 Bacteroidota bacterium | reverse complement strand
CAAAACCATTGGCTAACCATCAGGGATTTTTCCAGTTTTTGGGTGATTTTGAAGGAAAGTATTTTTGGTAATTGAATGCGTTTTTGAAGGTTATTATAGCCTGATATTGCTGCCCAAACAGTCCTGAGTGAATTCATAGCCCTTTTGGAAGAATTTATTCTGGCTCAACCTGGACCCAAAACCATGGGCTAACCATCAGGGATTTTTCCAGTTTTTGGGTGATTTTGAAGAAAAGTTTTTTTGGTAAATTGTTTGCGTTGTTAAGGCTATTATAGACTAATATTGCTGCCCGGACAGTCCTGAGTGAATTCATGCCCTTTTTGGAAGGATCTATTTAGGCTCAATCTTGATCCAAAACCGTGGGCTAACCATTAGGGATTTTTCCAGTTTTTGGGTGATTTTGAAGGAAAGTATTTTTGGTAATTCGTTGCGTTTTTTAAGGTTATTATAGCCTAATATTGCTTCCCGAACAGTCCTGAGTAAACTCATAGTCCTTTTGGAAGAATTTATTCTGGCTCAACCTTGATCCAAAACCATGGGCTAACCATCGGGGATTCTTCCACTTTTTGGGTGATTTTGAAGGAAAGTATTTTTGGTAATTCGTTGCGTTTTTTAAGGTTATTATAGCCTGATATTGCTGCCCAAACAGTCCTGAGTGAATTCATAGCCCTTTTGGAAGAATTTATTCTGGCTCAACCTGGACCCAAAACCATGGGCTAACCATCAGGGATTTTTCCAGTTTTT
>JAAGZN010000793.1 GCA_024206165.1 Bacteroidota bacterium | reverse complement strand
TTCTTCCTTTTCACCCTGCCCTGCCCTGCCCTGTCCCGCCCTCCCAAACACATCAATGGGTTTGGGTTCTTCCCTTTCCCTGCCCTACCCTGCCCTGGTCTGTCCCTTGGAATAGATAACCCTGCCTTGACATGGTGTCTGCAGCCATCATATTTTAAACTCTACATCAATGCACTATGCGGAAAGGCGGTATTTAAGGGTCAATTTTGGACACCTCAGGGGAACATTTTTCCTGGGCTCAATTTTTGTTCAAAGAGGCTGTGCTTCACATGGCTCTTAGACAAGACCCCCGGGCAGGTCTGGGAATTTTTACAACAGCCACAAAAAATGCTAGATATTTTAAAAGTGTATTTTTCTATATCTCTGGTGTTAGGATGAGCTTAGAGTAACCGAGGGTCTCTAAAAATCCCTAAAAATAATTCACTTATAGTCATAGAAAACATGTTACTTGCATACTAACGCTCTTTTTGAGTTATTTCACTTTTTGTCTGAAAAAATGAGCCAATCAAGGCATTTTTGGACTTAATCCCTTGAAAAGCGGGGTCACATTCACTTCAG
>JAAGZN010000792.1 GCA_024206165.1 Bacteroidota bacterium | reverse complement strand
TCACCTCAATTTCTTATAAAGTACGCCTTTTCCATAGAATAAAAGGATTCTGTTAGCTCTGAAACGTTGCAAACATACGTTTTACAACAGTTCTTTCCATGGAAACAGCCTAGAACTTATTCCACCGAGGGTTTCTTCTAGTTCCCCATGAAACTTACTTAAAACTTAGCTCCGCAATAATAGTTCATCTCAATTTCTTATAAAGCACGCCATTCGCATGGAATAAATTGATTCCATTAGCTCTAAAATGTTGTAAACATACGTATTACTACAGTTCTGTCCATGGGAACAGCCAAAAACATATTACACCGACGGTTTCTTAAAGTTCCCCATGAAACTTAGTGAAAACATAGCCCCGCAATAAGAGTTCACCTTTATTTCTTATAAAGTACGCCTTTCGCATGGAATAAAACGATTCCGTTTCCTCTAAAACGTTGTAAACATACGTATTACAACAGTTTTGTCCATGCTAACAGCCTAGACTTTAATACAGCAAGGGGTTTCTTATAGTTCTGCATGAAACTTAGTGAAAACTTAGCCCTGCAATAAGAGTTCACCTCAATCTTTTATAAAGTACGCCTTTTAGATGGAATAAAACGATTCCGTTTGCTCTAAAACGTTGTAAACATACGTATTACAACAGTTCTGTCCATGGGATCAGCCTAGAACTTATTACACCGAGGGTTTCATATAGTTTTCCATGAAACTAAGTGAAAACTTAGCCCCGCAATAAGAATTCATATTAAT
>JAAGZN010000791.1 GCA_024206165.1 Bacteroidota bacterium | reverse complement strand
TTGTATCTTTGTTTTTTCAATACTAGGCCATCCTTTGTATATGTAGATGATTTACATTTTGGACATTCTTTCATTTATATAATTTTTGGTTTAATATATAAATTTAATCAAACTATACGAAATTAACAATGCCTAATTTTTTGGTAATCTTATCTAATCTTTTTCTTTCTTTATGATTTTTTTTACAATCTTCCCAACGACATAAAGTAAAATTATCATGTTCTTCTATGATATCATAAATTTCTTTTCTATCTATTTTAGAGATTTCTTCAGTATTATTAATTAGAATTATGATAGAATCTAAATAAGTATTTCTATCATTGCTAGAAATAGAAATACCTTGCCAACAATTATTAGGCATTATTTGTTTTATAAATACTTTTTCCTTTAAAAATTTTATTAAAAAAGGTATTTGGTCACATTTGCATTTTTCTTTTATTAATGGTCGTAAATAAATTAACTTTTCATATTCATATTTTTCATAACATATTGTTTCATAAAGAGGGCAAATATTAAATTCTTCGCCAAGATACATAGAGCTAGTAATTATTTTAGGATGTTTTAAGTACCATTTTTGTATTGAATTTTTTATATAAAAATTATTAGGATACTTATTGAGTACATCTTTAATATCATTTTGTATGAAATATATATCTTCATCTGATAAGTAATCTTTTTCAAATAATATTTGTCCTTTTGTTTTATTATCTGTAGTCTGATTTTTTTCATCTTCATTATATAATAAAGATAGAGAACGCATGTTATTTTTTTGATGATATTGACAAGATCCTATAAATAATGGAATTAAAAATAATCTTAAATAATAGATAAAATACAAATCAAATTTTCCAATTTTGAAAACAGTAAAAAAAAATGTATATTTGTTGGACATTTTAATAAATTTGGTTTTGTGGCAATATATGAAGTTTGTCTTCAAAACTATAATTTTAAGCTAATTAAATTAATAAAAATGGCCAGAGTTTGTGATATAACGGGAAAAAAGACATGTTCTGGGAATAATGTCTCGCATGCAAATAATAAAACAAAAAGAAAGTTTTATCCAAATTTACACGAAAAGAATTTCTTTATTCCTGAAAAATCTCTTTGGGTATGGTTAAAGGTATCTTCAACTGCTATAAGAACGATGAACAAAAATGGAGTTCTTCCAACAATGGTAAAAGCTAAAAAGAAAGGTACTTTAAATAAAGAGTTGTGGAATATAGCTAAATATTAACAGATAAAGTTTTTAAATATTAAAATATGGCTAAAAAAGGTAATAGAATACAAGTAATACTTGAATGTACAGAACATAGAAAAAGTGGTATGCCAGGGACATCTAGATATTGTACTAAAAAGAATAGGAGAAATACTCCGGAAAGATTAGAACTAAAAAAATATAATCCTATTTTAAAAAAATATACTATTCATAAAGAAATAAAGTAATTATGGCTAAAAAAGTAATAGCAAAATTAAAAGGTTCTACTGGAAAAAACATAACCAAAGTAATTAGAGCTGTTAAGTCTCCTAAAAGTGGAGCTTATGCATTTAAAGAAGAAATAATGACATTAGAAGAAGCTAAAAAAATATTATCCTCTCAACAATAGTTAGATCTGTAAATAAAAATTAAATTTATCTTCTGCAAAATATTTCACTTTCATCATGGGATTTTTTAATATATTCTCTTCTAAAAAAAAAGATAAAGAAGATCTTAACAAAAGTCTTAATAAGACTAAAGAATCTTTTATATCTAAATTTAGTAAAGCAGTAGTTGGTAAAGATACTATAGATGAAGAAGTTTTAGATAATATAGAAGAAAGCTTAATTTCTGCAGATATAGGCATTGAAACTACCATTAAAATAATTAATAGATTAGAAGAAAGAGTTAGAAAAGATAAATATCTAAATTCAAGTGATTTAAACAAAATCCTTAAAGAAGAAATTTCCCAATTATTAGATATATCAAATTCCAAACAAAATATAATTCCAGAAACTGGTAAATATCCATACGTAATGCTTGTTGTTGGAGTAAATGGAGTAGGTAAAACAACAACTATAGGTAAATTAGCTACATTATTTAAAAAGCATGGCAAATCAGTAATCTTAGGAGCTGCAGATACATTTAGAGCTGCTGCTGTTGATCAAATAGAGTTATGGGGAAAGAGAGTGGATGTTCCAGTTATTAGTCATGGAATGAATACAGATCCAGCTTCTGTAGCTTATGATGCAGTTAAAAAAGCTGTTGATGAAAATTATGATGCTGTAATTATAGATACTGCGGGAAGATTACATAATAAGGTAGGATTGATGAATGAATTGGGCAAAATTAAAAGAATAATTCAAAAATTTATACCTGAAGCTCCTCATGATATCTTATTAGTATTGGATGGAAGCACTGGACAAAATGCATTTATTCAAGTAAAAGAATTTAAAAAAGTTACAGATGTAAGTGCTATCGCTGTAACTAAATTAGATGGCACTGCCAAAGGAGGCATTATAATAGGAATTTGTTCTGAATTTAATATACCCATAAAATATATCGGGCTGGGTGAAAAGCCTGAAGACTTACAAATTTTTAATACAACTAATTTTATAGAAACTTTATTTGATTAAAATAATCATAAAAATTAAAAATTAATTAACAACTTTTTCAACTTATTAATTAGTGTTTGTAAGAAAACAAAACCACAACTAAAAATCACAATTTAAGTTGTGTATAAATCAAAAAAGAAGCAATAAGCATATAAAACCAGAAAACATATGAAAAGCACATCTATCGAATAATAAGTTAATTAATTATCAT
>JAAGZN010000790.1 GCA_024206165.1 Bacteroidota bacterium | reverse complement strand
GGAATTGACTTATTATTCGATAGGTATGTTTTTGGTATATTTTGTGTTTTTATAAGCTGACTACTTCTTTTGTGATATATACATGAATTTAAATTGTAACTTTTAACTATAGTTTTGTTTGCTTACAAACACTATATATTAAAACTTTAAATTTATATTCAAATTTATTCATGATATACTATTAATTTGTATGCCCAAATTTTATTATTAATGTTTTAAAAAGCTAATAAAATTTATAATTAATAAGATAGATTTGGAATAAATTTATATAAGTATGTTTTAAGCGGCTAAAATGAGAACTATATTTTAATAATTTAGATATATTCAATTACGGCAAGAATATTTAAAAATTGTTTTAACCCTAATTTTTTATAATCATAATAATGAAATCCTCTTGAAGAATTACTTATATTATTTAAGCTGATAATTTCTTTATTATTAGCTGAAGTTGATGAATATAATATTCCATATAAAGAATATTTACAATGAAAGAATCCAAAATTTTTGATATTTGAAGGGTCTAGTATATTGTCACAACAAGGACAAAAGCATCTATTACGGAATGTATGTATATGCATAGGATTCTCAAATTTCTCATATATATCTTCTTCATCATTTACTAATTTTCCTTTGAATCTCTTAAATAATTTACCTGACTGTTTTTTTAATATACACCATACATTTTTATTACAAACTTCACAATAACCTTCAAAATTTATTCCTTTATAGATAGTTCTCCACTTTGGTGCTGTCGATGAAAATTGAGAAAAGATTTTCTTTATGTTTATATTTCTTTTATCAAAGTTTACAAAATTAAAGCAAAAACCATCATTGCCTCCATTTAATTTGACATTTAAAGATATATTATCAAAAGGTTTTAAAAATTCTTTTACTAGATATTTATCTTTTAATAATTTATTGCCATTATTTAAAACTTGAGAATCAGGATTAATTCCGTATTCATCTTCTATTTTATATTTTAAAACTTTTATCTTTTGTTCAGTACAAATATTATAACTTTTTGTTTTACCATATAAATCATTTAAAAATATGGTGATTTTCTCTGATTTTGTTTTGTTATACTTTTGCCTAGCACATGAAAATACAAATGCTAAAATTATAATTTTTAAATTAAAGTTAAATATTGCACTCATTTCAATTTATCTTAAATAATTAATAATAGATTTTAATAGAATAAATTATAAAATTTAGACAATGTTAATTTTAATTTTATTTAATTAACAACTATATAGAATTTATTTTATTGAAATTTTAATTTTTTAATTATCTTATAAATTTTAAGATGCAAATTGCAGATCAATTATAAATTTATTTAAAATATAAAGTTTACTATATCAAATTATAAATAATAAATAAAAGATTTGTAAATATGATATTATTAAGTAGTGGTTAAACCTTTTTTAGAATCAAACAAATTTAGCTCCTCTCTTTTGAAATATTTCTTGTGTAATTTCGCATATCCCTGTTGCATTTTTAAATTTGCAATTATCAATATACATCATTTTGGGACCGATAGTCTTAGTCAATAAAATGCCATATCTCAAAACATTTTCATAATTAATATATTGCAAAAGTTCATTAATAATATCTTCTGAAATATTTTTCTTCAATAAAATATAACTTAAAGCATTTTCATAAGTTGTACTCCAAATTCTTATATTACCAAATCCTGAAGTTGCTATATATCTATGATCGGCTGAAAAAGCTACTTTATAAATTTCATCTGCAAAATTTAGTATCTGAACTGTTTTGTTATTAATTAAATTAGTTATAACTATAGAATTTTCACATCCTACAGTTATTATTACTTTATTATTTTCACTGATGCAAAAATCATTTATTATTCCATGTTTTTTCTTTTTATTTTGGAAATATTGTTTATGGTTATTTTTTTTGAGATTCCAAAGCTTACAATTATTTTTTCCTGAAGTAGAAATTAGAAAGGAGTCATTAGGAGAAAATTTTATATTTGTTATATTGTGTCTATGTCCCTTAATATAACCTAATTGTTTATTTTCATTTGCATCTACTAAATAAATTTCATTGTTATATACTAAAGCAATTTTATTTTTATCATTAGAGATAGCAACTTTTGATAAGCCATTTCTAGGGAGCGTGGATAATGTATACTTAATTTCAACAATTCCATCTGATATATTCATTATGACTACTGATTCATTTTTTATACCTTCTACATATAAAATCTTTTCATTAAAATTGTTCATATAATTTTCACAATTATAATTAATATCGTTTGTTTTAATTACTGAAAATTCATCTTTTTCTTCTTTAAAGCTTGGTGTGTGATCATAGCCAAATGAATTTTCATATCCATTAAAATCAGATACTTTTGTTTTAAAAAATAAAACTTCTGGAGTTAAGTGGGAATATGCTATAGATTCTTCTTTAATATCTTCTCCTTTCTCTTCATTGTCATTATCTATTTTAAAATTATCAAAATCCTTTAATAATATTTTTTTCATATTAGAAAAAGGCTTTAATCTTTCTATTTTATCTTCTTTATCATAAATTATTTTAATTACCTTTTCAGAATCAATGTCCCATACATAAATTTTACCACCTTTAGATTTTGTTGCTAAATAATTATTATTAATAAAAAATAAAACTGAATTATAGGGCTCATCATAATATTCAATATTTTTTCTATTTTTTAGATTTATGTCAATTTCAGATATTTGATTGCTCATAGTATAAAAAAGTACTTTATTAGAATTAGAACATAAATGCAAAGATTGAATATTATCATAACTATCATAAAAATCAAACAAAAATTGCTTTTCTAGATCCCAAAAGCGAATTCTATTATATTCATATTTATTATTTTTTGTACTTGAGAGTGTGATTAATATTTCTCCATCATGAGATAAACAAAAATATTTAAGATTAAATAGATAAGGCTTATTTAGAAATTGTATGTCATTTATATTTACATCCATATTTTCTGTGTCAATAGTAATTTTTTTAAATAAATGATTTTGAGTTGCTGTATATATATTTTTACCATCTTGAGAAAATATTATTTTTGATACTCTATTTTTATATAAATTTTTAATTATTTTTTTTGAAAGTAAATTGTGATAATTCATTCCATTTTTATTTTTCTCTATACCATTTTTAAAATTATTTTTATTTTCAAATAAAATTAAATTATGCCCAGCTGCAACAATCAGTTTATCTGAAATATCATAAGTATGAAATGAGTTTTCAGTGGTAAAATTTGTAAATCTTTTATTAATTAAATTATATGAGATAATATCTTGAGACTTACAATTTACATTTTTAATTATCTTTGGCTTGTTAACAGACGTTTTACCATTCATATGAAAAGTCTTGGGATTTAACCGATTTCTCTGTTTATAAAATATCTTGGATCCATCTAAACTTAATTTTATATCTGTAAATACTTTATTTTTTGCTCTGATTATTTCAGTTAACTTTTGTTTATTAAAATCAAAAATTCCTAATCCATATATGTTATCAAATTCATAAGAAAGTAAAATTTTATTTCTATTTGGAAAAAATTTTATTTCTTTTATTCTTGTATTATTATTAAATATTTTAAATGATTTAATTTTTTTTTGAGAATTTATATTATATAATTCTAAATCATATTTATTATCACGATTCCTACAGATATTTGACAACGATGTTATTATTAGCTCACCATTATTTGCAAAACTTCTAGGATTAGTATTTATTTTAGAATTACTTAAAATAAATTTTCTATTTAATAAATTTTGATTATTAAAATTTAAATTATTAAATATTGCAAAATCTGCTTCAATAAATCCAAAATTAATTGCATTTGGCAAAATTAAATTATTAATAATTCTATAATTAAATTTTTTACCTGAATTATATATTAATAGAAATGCATTTTTTTTGGCTAAAGATATTCTTTTATTTAGTTGTTTATTGTTAGTTAACTTTAATTGTAAAATTTCAAATAAATTTTCTGTATAATATTCATTTATTCTGGCAGAATTTGATAGATTATTTAATATATCACTATCTGTAATTTCTCTATCTAAATTTAATAAATTAAATTTTTTGGAATTCATCAATTTATTTTGAGTTTTTAAATTATTGCAACCAATTAAAATTGATGAAACTAAATATATATAGAATAAAGTTTTAAGAGATTTTATTTTAAGTATGTAGTTTCTATTATCAAAAGTTCTATCATAAAGATATTTATTTTTAATTCTTATTTTAAAATTTATTTGTATTTTCATTATAAAGCATTTTTTTATTTATATTTAACTTCACCAAATATCAATAAAAACGTATAAATTAAAAAATAAATCTGTAAAAGTTAATTAATTTTTCGATTTTCTATATTTAAGGATTTAAATATTATTATTTTAGGTATTTTGAAATAAAATAATAAAATTTGGAGCAGTATAACTTTAATATATTTAATTTATGAAAAAGAGCATTTTGTATTATATAAATATTCCTATAGTAATCATTCTAGTATCATGTAATTTAAAAACTAAAGCACGATTAAATTCAGATAGAAAAATTTTTCAAGAAAAAGAACAGATTAACATCAAAAATATTAAACATATAAATGATTTTATATGCTTAAAAAATAATATAAAAAACCTTGATGCATTAGTTGTTAAATGGAATTTTAGAAAAATCAATATTAAAGATTTAGCTTTAGAAATTCTACCATTGTTTTTGATTTATAATTAGTGCCTGATAGAAAACTCTTAATTTTTAATATTTTAGCATCAAATTTTTATTATCAAAATAGGTTTTCTCATTTTATATCAACATATTTTATTAGTGATAGATACCGATTGTATTTTTTCTATAATATTTTAT
>JAAGZN010000789.1 GCA_024206165.1 Bacteroidota bacterium | reverse complement strand
ATCGGTATCTATCACTAATAAAATATGTTGATATAAAATGAGAAAACCTATTTTGATAATAAAAATTTGATGCTAAAATATTAAAAATTAAGAGTTTTCTATCAGGCACTATATAAGTATTTCCAAACCCCTTTTACTTTAATATATGTTTCATCAACATACCAAGTCTTGCTATAAGAGGGTTTCCAATACCATTTTAATTTTTCTAAAATTTTGGGAGCATAATATATTACCCATCTATATATCGTTGTATGATCAACATTAGCACCTCTTTCTTCCATCATCTCTTCCAAATCTCTATAGCTAATTCCATACTTACAGTACCATCTTACTGCCCATATAATTATATCGTATCTGAAATGTCGTTGTTTAAAAAGATTCATATCTAAATTATTTCATAAAATAGATATAATTTAACTTTATTTTTCATCTTTTGCAACAGGCCCATATAATTTAACTTTATTTTCATCTTTTGCAACAGGCCCGCTTAAGGGTCCAAATGGAGGCTATAGTTACAGGACCCCTATATGGTCCGTTTGGGTGATATATGTAAGAACCCCCATTCAGTAACATTAAATAGCTTCTGCCATAATAAGGCAACCACCAAGGAGTCTATCTTTTAAAGCTTCATTGATAGTATTATATTTTCCATAAATATAATGTGATGCTGTTGGATATAGATTTTCGAGATTTATCTTTTTTATTTCTAACTCTGATAATATTTTTTGGTACCATTTTTCAAAAATATTATCTAGTATCTTAATTTCTATAAGTTTCCAGCCAGCATTATTTAAAATATATTCAATATTGTCAATTCTGATAGGAAAGAAATATATTTTGGGGCCATTAGAAACTAAAGGATTTTTATTTTTAGGCATAATATCTCTAAAATCATAAATAAACAATCTAGTTCCTTCTTTAGAAATATTACGTATAGATTTTAATGACTCTATTTGATTATTATATCTAGAAAATTTATTTAAGATGCATATATTATCAAAATTACAAGTTTTTAAAAATTTGTGATTATCATTAATATTCCCATGTAAAAAATTAACTTCAGGATATTTATTTTTTGCATATTTGATATTTGAATAACATAAATCTATACCTGTTACTTTTGCAAATTCATTTTTATTAAAATAATTGGGTGTTTCTCCAAGTCCAGTACCTATAAAAAGAATTCTTGCATATTTGTTTTTTGATATTTTTGAGTTTATCAAATCTAAAATATCCTCATCTCCTGTATGATGATACTCTGATTCTCTTAAATATGACATTATTTGTCTTACATCATGATGATCAAATGACTCAACTTGCAGGTCATTTTTTGTCATTGGAATTTTATTTCCAATAGTAACTGCTTGCCACTGCTTTATATATAAATTTAGCTTATTATTATCTGAGGATTGGAGATATGATAAATCATTACTATCATCTTTGGATTTTAAAAGATTATCTTGATGTATCTTGTTCTCATATTCCTCTAACTCTTCATTATTTAATGAATTTGTACCAATGCAATTACATTTAAACATTTCTTTTTTACTTATAGACTGATTACATCCTAAGAATAAAATAAAAAACATAATTTGTAATTTATTTAATAATTTTTTAATCATAATATAAAAATTTAAAACTTTAAAGATATATTTTTATTTGGAATCCAAGTTATTTATCAATATATAAACTATATCAACAAAATTTTCTCTAGATAGAAAATGAGCTATAAATTCTTATATAGCTCATAAAAAGTTAGATTAGAATAATTAAATAGCTTCTGCTGTGATAAGGCAACCGCCAAGTATATCATATTTCAAAGCTTCATTGATAACACTATATTTTCCATAGACATAGTGAGAAGCAGTAGGATATAATTTTTCAAGACTTTCGTTTTTAAATTCTACCATTGATAAAATATACTGGTACCATTCTTTAAACAAGTCATCTGTAATTTCAATCTCTTTAAGTTTCCAGCCAGCATTATTTAAAATATATTCAATATTATCTAATCTAATTGGGGAAAAATTTATTTTAGTACCTTTGGTAATCAATGGATTTTTACCTTTAGGTGTTAAATCTCTAAAATCATATATGAATAAATTTGTGCCTTTTTTTGAAATAGTACGTAATGTTTTTAGTGCTTTTATTTGATCTTTAAATCGTGCAAATTTATTTAAAATACATATGTAATCAAATGTATTATTTTTTGTAAATTTATCATAATTTTGAATGTCTCCACATAAAAACTCAACTTGAGGATATTTAGAAGTAGCATACTTGATATTAGAATAATTAGAATCTAAACTTGTTACTTTTGTAAATTTATTTTCAGTAAAATAATTTGGTGTTTCTCCAAGTCCTGAACCTACACTAAGCATTCTTAGAAATTTATTATTCGGCATTTTTGAATTTATTTTATCCAAAATATATTCATCTCCTGTATGATGGTGTTCTGAATTTCTCAGATGAGCCATTATTTGTCTTACTTTATGATGATTAAATGATTCAACTTGTGGTTCATTGCTTACAATTGGAATTTTTTTCCCATTAGTAGCCGCTTGCCATTGATCTAAATATAAATTTTTACTATTACTTATAAAATTTGTTAGTTTATTATCCTCATTATCTATATTTGAAGATTTTTCATCATCGTAAGGCGTTTTTTGCATCTTAAGCTCATTCATTGTTGATGAGCAACTTATTGCTATGCCTAGAAACATAGCGAAACATATAAAATTTATAAATCTGGTCATTATATTTTAATTAAAAATTAAACAAAAAAATCATATATAATATGAGTTTATAAAAAATAATACTCTTTTGTAATGAATATCATTAGTAATATTAAATAATAATTATTGAATAAAAAAAATGTGATTTTATAATATTTGAATAATTTTAACCATTCTATAATAGTTTATATGAATTATTTTATTTTAAAAAGTATAATTAGTGCCTGATAGAAAACTCTTAATTTTTAATATTTTAGCATCAAATTTTTATTATCAAAATAGGTTTTCTCATTTTATATCAACATATTTTATTAGTGATAGATACCGATTGTATTTTTTCTATAATATTTTAT
>JAAGZN010000788.1 GCA_024206165.1 Bacteroidota bacterium | reverse complement strand
TGCTATCAATAAACTCGGATATGAAAAGGATAAAACAAAAAGTTCTGCAAAACATTTAGTTTTAAAACATCATTTGAATGGTAAAATTTTAGTTCCTACTCAAAAATCTAAATCTGGAAGTTGGTTATATTATGAATTAGGAAATGATTTAAAAAAAGGAGGATCATTAATAGACCTTCTTCTTAAAAATGGCTGGAATTGGTCAGATATTAAAGAATTAACTAATGAAAATTATGCTAAGGCACTTTCTAAAACTAATATATTTACAAATATTACTACTAACTCGTCTGAGTTTTCTAGTCAGAAACAAACTGAGCTGGCCAAAAATCTATTTGAGGAAATCATAAATGATAAAAGAATTAATTATCTAATAAAAAGAGATATTAGTCCTAGAGTATTTAAAGACTTTGATCAAGTCAGAACTAATAAGTTTTCTGCTATTTTTGGTCTGTATACAGATTTTAATAAAGAAAAACCTAGACTTTGCAGTACTATCAGATATATTTCTAATAGAGAAGGAATAACTAAAAAATTCTTCCAAAAAAACCTGCCTAGAGGCTTATCTATTCTCAAAAATAATCAATCTGAAACTTCAAGAACGATAATAACGGAAAGTCCTATTGATGCTTTAAGTTATAGAGAACTAGAAATAAATGAGATTGAAAAATTAAGCAAACAGTTGCTCGATAATGAGTTTATAAAAGATAATACTCAAAATGAGCTTGAAAATAAGATGAAAGAGGTTAAATCTACTATGTACGTTTCTACTTGTGGAAGCATTACAGAGAAGATTAAACAAGATTTAATACCTATCTTCAATAAAAGCTCTAAAGTTATTTTGGCATTTGATAATGATTCTGCTGGCAAAAGGATGACTAAAAAATTAGAGAATATTTTAGATGAAAAGAATATTCAATATGAAAGTATTTTTCCTAAACAACACAAAGATTGGAATGATGAACTTAGTGCTATTAAAAATAGAAATATAATTAAAATCTCATCTAACAATGAAATTTTAAAGAAAACATATGAGAAAATACCACAAACAGATTTTGAAAATTCTATTCTTAATAAATCAAATATTAACGAAGCAACAGTTAAAGATCTGAAAGGATTTAGATATGATGAAAACAGAGTAGTCTTTAAACTCTATAAATATAATGCTGGAAAATTAGAATTTAATAATCTTTTTTCTATAGGTATTAATGACAAAGTTTTAGAAAAAAAGTTCTTTAGAGATAAAAATGATGGATTAGTAGTTCTAAATAAATTAGAAAATCCCAAAAAAATTGTCTTTGCTTGTTCGCCTATTGATTTATTAAAGTATCGTCAAATTAGCCTTAAAAATAATAACATATCGTCTTGTGATGAAGTTAGAAATATCACTTATATATCTAATTGTTTTAATAAATCTGAGAAATTATTTAATCAAATAGAAGAGATAATATCTATGAATAAACACAAAGATGTTAAATTTGAAATTGTAACTACAAAGGATAATATTCATGATTTGAATAAAATATGTGAGTTATTTAGGGACCAATCTATAGATTATACCAAAACAGAGATTAAAAAAGATGTTAGTTATTTTAATGGAATTGCTAATACTATCTTTTCTATAGCTTCAAAGTTAAAATATTCTAGAAAGACACAGGAGAGTGATTATGATGAAAATGAAAATGAACTTATAAGGGGGCATAGAAGGTAATTAAATTTCATTGAAATAGAAAAAGAATTTTATGCTAATTTAACATAAAGATGCTAAATTAGCAAGCATATTTTAAGAAAAGAATTCTTTTTTAGGTTATTTCAACTCATTATTTTGTTATTTTTTAAAATCATATTATATTTATAATACACCATATTTCAAAGTCAATTTTAAATTTGGTGGGATAATTAAATGTTATGATTAAAAGAAAGATTGAAAAAAAAGCTTTATCAATATTAAAATGGTCACCATCAATCATATTGCTAGGATCTAGGCAAATAGGCAAAACCACATTAGCAAAGAGTCTCAGAACTCAACTTGATAAACCTTCTATATATTTAGATCTAGAAAATATTAATGATTTTAATCGTATACAAGATACTTCACTTTTCTTTAATGAAAATAAAGATAAATGTGTCATAATAGATGAAGTACAACGATTTCCAGAACTTTTTGCTCGACTTCGTGGAATAATTGATTCACATAGAGTACCTGCTCGATTTATCTTGCTGGGATCAGCTAGTCCAACAATCTTAAAAAAATCAACTGAAAGTTTAACAGGAAGAGCAATATATCTAGAGCTTCCAGGAATACTTTGGGAAGAGGTTAATGAATCTAAAAGCTTAGAGGAACATTGGCTAAAAGGAGGGTTTCCTACTGCATTGCTCTCAAAAAAAAATACAATTAATACGATTTGGTTTCAATCTTTTCTTAAGAATTTTATTGAAATGGATTTACCACAAATAAAAGCCCAAATTCCTTCGTTAACTCTTTATAGACTAATTAGGATGTTAGCTCATAGTCATGGTGGTTTATGGAATGCTTCTACTTTTTCTAAGTCATTGGGTGTAAGCAGTCAAACAATATCTTCTTATCGTGATCTTTTAGAAAAAACATATTTAATAAATATTTTACCTCCTTTTTTTACTAATGTCAAAAAACGTATTATAAAATCGCCAAAAGTTTATATTAAAGATAGCGGAGTTCTTCACTATTTATCACATATAGTTGATTTTAATCAGCTTTTGGGACATCCTATTATAGGACATTCATGGGAAGGCTATATAGTAGAACAAATTATATCATATGTAAAGATAATTTCTGATGAGTTTCTGGAATTTTCATTTTATAGAACAAGAGAAGGAACTGAATGTGATTTAATTATTTCTAGAGGGATAAAAGCGTTTATTGCTATAGAAATGAAAATGTCTACTTCGCCCCAAATCACACGAAGTTTTAGCAACGCAATAAAAGATTTAGATACAAAACATAATTATATTTTAATACCAGAATGTAAACATCCATATTCTCTAAATAATAACATACGAATCTTAGATCTTTCAAATATGCTAAATGAATTAAATACTATATTTAAAAAATATTAGTTGGAATACTGCTTTGTGAATTATAAAGAATTTTAATTTAATATTTCAAATAATCGAATCTAATATTTATTTTATCCAATAACGATATGAATATTTATAAAAAAATGAAGAATTAGAACTTTTTACTCTGCAACACTCTCATTTTATAGTTAAATTACTCCGCTTTTTCAATGCATCTAATCAAAATTATTCATAGTTTTACTAAATAAATATTAAATTTATATTTATTTATGAGATTTATTATATAAAGAATATCATTTATACTAATATAAAAAGAATGAATTAAAAAAAATTATAACTATTGAAATTATTATTACCATACTTTTTTGTAATTTCAATAGATTTATGAGATTGGTATTAGTGTATACTTTTTCTCTTCCCTCAAAAATACGATATAAGGGTCAAAAGAGGATTAAGTGTATCACTCCGCAATGGGGTGGTATCTACTAGCTTTTTTAGTTTTGACGGGTTATCGTATACCTTGAGGGAACTGGAATTGTATAGGGGTTCCACCTCAATTGATTATAACAGACAATCGAACTCCCTCTAGTCTACTATAAAATCCATTAGCATCATGAAAAAAATAATAAAACCAATTGAAGGAGTCGATGTCCGTATATTTAAGTTTCTAGCTGAAATTAAATTAGATTCCTTTTCTCAATTTATTGAATCTATACGAAAAAATCCAGAAAAGCTATTTAGAAAAATGGCAAGTGTAATTATACCACAAGAAAGGCAGGATTTGATAGTTAAAGCTGAAATAGACTTGTATGATTTGACTGTGGCAGAGTTGATACATCTTGCATATACAGAAGGTAGCAAGCCTGTTGATAGAATAAGTAGTATTTACTCTTTGCTAACTAGAGATTTTGCTCTTTCTTCAAAATGTGAGAATATAAGACTTGAGAATAAAGATAAAATAAAGCTTTTTAAAGCAAGTGATATCTTTAAAGTCATGAGAGACATATTGTTAAGACAAGATATTTTGGATCAAAGCAGAGAACATTTATGGGCAATAAGCTTAGATAACGCTTCTACAATAATAAATATACATCTAGTTAGTAAAGGAACAAAAGATGAAGTTTTGGTTAATCCAATGGAAGTGTTTAGCTCTTCAATAAAAGATCGTGCAAATAAGATAGTATTGGTTCATAATCATCCATCAAAAGAATTAAAACCATCTCAAGCAGATATAGATTTAACCCAAAGATTATCAAAAATAGGAACTTTATTAAACATCCCTTTAATAGAACATTTGATAATAACGCCAGAAACATATTATAGCTTTTATGATAATGGCTTATTAGATTCTTGTAATGATTATAAGAAAATTAAAAGTCAGATGGAGATATTTAGAGGAATGCTAAGTAAGCAAATGGATATTTTGTCAATGGTGTTAGAATGCGTGGAAATGAAGTTAATAAAACGATAAATAAGATTTGAAAATGAGATTACTTCCAGTGATTTAAAATGTTGCTGGAGGTTTATCGTTTATTTGTTCTTAATCTTAATAATAATTCAATAATTTATTATTTTCATTACTATTATGAGTGAAATATATTACAATTCATCTTTGTATCCTTTATATTAATTATCATTATTTACCAATATTAGAACTATTATAATTTCTATAATATTGAATATTATAGAAATTATATCATTAAATAAATAATTTGATATAATTACATAACATAAACTTTAAATATATTTATAAATAAGATATCTTCAGGTCTATTGTTTAACTATAAAAATTTATAATTATGATACAAAACAATAAGACTGCCAGCACTGCGAAACTATCTACTAGTCAGATATCGCATGCTGAAAAAGATATATTTTGTGGATTAGATATTCACAAATCAAATATCACAGCATGTATAAGGACTTTGAATGAACAGATAAGAACATTTGGAACAACAACAACAGAATTAATGAATTTAAAGAAGTGGTTATATGAGAATAGAATCACACATTTAGCTATGGAGTCTACAGGAATATATTGGAAGCCAGTGTTTAATATCTTGCAAGATGAAGGTAAAAAAAATTATTATTAGTAAATGCAAAGCATATAAAGTTTGTGCCTGGGAGAAAAAGTGATGTTCAAGATAGTCAATGGTTATGTCATTTATTGCAACAAGGTTTATTAAAAGGGAGTTTTATTCCTCCAGAGAATATTAGAAATTTGAGAGACCTGACTAGATTTGAGGTTAAGCTACAGAGCCAGCTAACAAGTCATAAAAATAGAGTTCATAAGATTTTGCATGAATGTAATATTAAAATATCAGATATATTGACTGATATTTTTGGTAAGACAGGATTTAAGATATTAAAAGATTTATCTGAGGGTAAAACCGATCCTATAGAATTGAGTGGATATTTTTTAAAATATGCAGCATTAAAGAAAAAATATAAAAAAGCTATAGAAGCTTTGAAAGGTAAAATTACAGATCATCATCAGTTTATGCTTAGATCTGTTTTAAGTCAAATAGAGCTTACTTTAGAAGAAATCAAAAATTTAAATACAAGAATAAAAGAGCAAATACACAAGAATTTTTCTAAGGAGCAAGAACTTCTGAAAACTATTCCAGGAATTGATGAAAAAACATCCCAAACATTGATAGCTGAATTGGGAGTAAACATGGATGTTTTCCAAATTCAGAATCATGCTGCATCTTGGGCAGGCACTTGTCCAAGTAAAAATAAAAGTGGAGAAATTATTAGGCATGTTAAAAGTGATGGAAATAGGCATCTTAAGTCAGCATTGAATCAAAGTAGTTGGTCTGCTATAAAATATAAGGATTCGTTTTTAAAAGGAAAATATTATTATTTAGCAGGAAAAATAGGAGCTAAAAGAGCATTGAGTGCTGTTGCAAATAAATTATTAAAATCTGCTTATCAAGTGTTATTATCCGGACATGAATATATTGATAAAGGAATAAATTATTTAAATAATAGAAATTATACTATGGATCTAAAGAATCAGAATTATAATTCTATTAATTTCTGATAAATAAATTTTTTAAATAGTGAGATAAGATCGTTATATAAGTGTCATTAGTAGCTTAGGCTCTGTATTTTAGAATGATAAGGATTTGCTAAAGCACCAATAAATGTAATAAACTTTTTAAAGTTTATGAATATCAAGGAAGAAGTTTTTAAATCTTAAGCAGATCTACTCACTATATAATAAGTAGTATAAAACTCTAAAAAAGAGGAGGTAAAGTCCTATGCTTTGTTTTCAAATGTTAAAATTTGGTTGTATAATTATTAAAAAATGCTTTTAATTTTGACGAGAAGTGCATTTTTGGAAGAAGACACTTATTATATATCGAATTGAATTTATTATAATTTTTATTATAATAACCACTTCATATCATAATTATAAAATTAATTTCCTGGTTGTGCAAGTATTTAATATATTATTATTTTTATTATTTGTATTATTCTATAATAATTATATTTTATTTGAAAATCTAATCAATAATATTAGTCAGTTGTTTGATCAAATATTAATTGCAAGAAAAAGTTGACTTTTAAATAAATGATATTGTCTAAAATAATTAAAAAAATTTTCATAATATTCACCAGAAAAATCACCCCAAAGTGTAGCAATCTATACCTTATAAAATTCCTAAAAAACAGGCAAAAATAAATAGATATCACTATTTTTTTATATCAAATCAATATTTATATTCGAACAAATATTAAATCCAATATACTATGACATACCCAAAAATATCTTTTAAAATTAAAAAAAGAATAAAGGATTTTTTAATAGTCATGATAGTACTTATACAACTAGAATCATGCTCTAAAAAACCAAAAAACACAGAAATATCAAATACTAGAATTAGCATAAAAAAACCCAAAACAAAAAAGAAAATCCCCATCACATTTACAGTAGATGCTAAAAAGATCAAAGAAAAAGGAGATTTAAATATGACAGTAGATATAATAGAAGGAGAAGGAGAAGTAGATTTAGCAAACAGCACAATACGAATCAAAGATAATAATAAAATAGAAAAAACATTTTATTACACACCTAATACCCCAGGAAACCATAAATTATCAATAAATGCAAATGGGCTAGGAGTAGAGCTAAAAGAAAACATATCAATAAACGTTTCAGATGAAATAATAGATACAAATTTTACAATAAAAGTAACAAAAAAGAAAAACTATCCAGGAGATAAAGTTCAAATATCAATTCATACCAAAGAAAAAAATCATGATAGATTAATAATTAATGCTAAATCTAAAAGTAATAATGGAAAATTGATAGAAGAAAGAAATACGTGTATTTCATACTATTTTATAGCAGATAAACCAGGAGATTATGAAATAGAAATAGAAAGCTATGACAAAGAAAATCTCAAAAATATAAAAAGGAAAACTATAAAAATAAAAATATGCCCATTTGAATATAAAATACAAAACATATCATTAAATAACAGTTCTCTAAGCTTTGATATTAAAAGCAGTGGAAAAGAATTAGAATATATATTATCAGATATAAATATAGAAGACGGAGAAATAGAAATTTGTACCAAAAGCGATAAAAAAGATCAAAAAGGAAGATTAAAACTATTAGAAGGAAAAAATAAACTAAAAATATTTATCAAAACAATACCTATTGAAAGCACAAAAATACAATTGAAAATAGAAGGCCAATTTGGAAGTGCTAAAAAAATAGAAGTTGATATAAAAAATCTTTGTAAAATAAAGAAAACAGAACAAAAGATAATAGAACAAAATCGAAATAAAGATAAAATACAAAGCATTATAGAACTAGAAAGAGAAATAATAAAATCACTAACAAAAAAGAGAAAAAAAGTATTAAGAAATAACAAATTAACAAATGCCGATTTATTATCAGAAGAAATAGGAAATGAAAAAAAAGAGCTAATATCCCTTCAAAAAAAAAGAAAAAAAATAAAACGAAATAATGAAATAAATCTAAATACATCACAAATAGACGAGGATATAAAGAAAGAATTAAAAGAGTATAAAAAATTAGAAAAAAGAATTATAACAAATCCCAATGGAATATTGGAAAGCTGTATATTAAAAAACGATTTAGAAAGGTTACAAAAAATACTCTCTGAAAACGAATATGATTTAAATAATAAAAATGGAGCTAATCTATTATATTCTGCATATAAAAATAAAAATATAGAATCATTAAAAATACTCTTAGAACAAAATATAGAATCATATAAAGACAAAGACAATAAAACCTTATTACATTTAGCAGCAGCAGAGGGAGAAATAGAAATTTTAAATATTCTATTAGACAAAACAGATAATAAAAATCCAAAAGATAAAGAGGATAAAACGCCATTTGATTTAGCCATACAAAATGAAAGAGAATCAATAATTAAAACATTGGCAAAATGGAATAAAGAAAATCTAAAAAACTTAATAACAAAAGCATGTAAAAAAGGAGATATAAGGACAACTAAACTTTTATTGGAAAACTGTTACAAAATCAATCAAAAACTAGAAAAAAAAGAAACAATAAAAAATATATTTCAAGAAGCAATAGAACAAAAAGATCAAATACTATTTAAAACATTGTTAGAAAGTACAGATAAGTCATATCATAAAAAACTGATACATAAGACATTGAAAAAAAACTGGTATATAGCATCAAAAATATTAATAGATTCAAAAATAGATATTAAAGAAACAGATGAAAATCAAAAAACACCATTAGAAATAGTAATAGAAAAAAGAGAAGGAAACCTTGCAAAACAATTATCAAAAATAACGCCAAATGAAGAATTAGAACGGATAATAAAACATTATCAAGCAAATGATAATTATAAAACTATAGAATTCATATTAAACTATTGTATTGAATCAGAAACACCAAAAGCATATGAAATTCTACAAGAAAGTATTCTTCACAAAAAAATCAACATAATAAAATTATTATTAAAAAGAGGTTTAAATATTAATGAATATAAAGATGAAGATGAAAATACCTTATTACATCAAGTTTGTTTAAAGTCAGACTTAGAATACATTAAACTTTTATTAAAATATAATGCAGATCCACATCAAAAAAACATAAATAATAAATCCTCCTTAGATATAGCAATAAAAAAGAAAAATAAAGAAATGATAAAATTATTATTAAATAATATACATCCAATAGAATTTGGGATTAAGAATAATAACAAAAAGATATGTAAAATCTTTTCAAATGATAAAGAGCAAATAAAGAAGAATCTAGATATTTTCTTGAAAAAAGAAAATAATCACAAAATAAAATTCATACTAGAGAACTGTTATACAGAAGATGAGGCAGAAAAAATTATAACACAAATAATGCTAGAATGCCTTAAAAACAGAGATATAAAATCATTAAAAATTATATTAAAAATAAAGAAAGAAATACAAGAAATTATATTACAAGCATTTATAAAAGAGGATTGGGTAGATGGAATCAAAATACTCCTTAAAGAAAAAGCATCATCAAGTAAATTATACGACAATAATCTAATCAAAATAGCCATTAAAAATAGAAATAGAAAAATAGCAAAGATGATATCAAAAAAAACAAAACTATATGAAATAGAAGAATTACTAGAACAAGCCTATAAAGAAGGAAATAACGAAACATTAATATTCATATTAAAGAACTGTATTATTGATAAATTTGAACAAAAAATATATAACAAATATTTATTAAAGAGCTATTCTAAACCAAAACTATTAAAAGAAATAGTAAAATTAATACATCCAGATAGTAAAAAAGATAAAAAAGAAAGAACATTATTATTCAAAGCATGTTTAGAAGAGAATGCAGAAGCAGCAAAAATATTAATTGAAAATAAAGCAAATCATTTATTAAATGATAAAAACGGAATATGTCCTTTAGATATCATAATAGAAAAGAGAAATCATAAAATATTCGATCTAATAAAACAAACTATCATGGATGGACTTATTATGCCACAATACTTTGACAAATACTTCAAAAAGAAATCATTAAAAACATTAAAATTTCTATTTAAAAAAGGATTACAAATAAAAGACTTGGAAAATAAAGGAACAAAATATTTAGAAATAGCATACAAAGAAAAGAATCACAAAATGTTAGAATTTTTATTAAAACAAGGAGTAAAAAGCAAATCAAATATGTTAATCGAAGCCTGCAAAGATAATTGGAAAGAAGGACAAGATATATTAATTCATTACAATAAAAATACAAAAAAAGAAGATAATAATAAAT
The DNA here is from genome assembly GCA_024206165.1 of Bacteroidota bacterium. Taxonomy (GTDB): domain Bacteria; phylum Bacteroidota; class Bacteroidia; order Cytophagales; family Amoebophilaceae; genus JAAGZN01. Next base: position 8,629 of record JAAGZN010000788.1, on the reverse strand, counting down.
CATCATTAGAAGTAGCCATAGAAAATAAAGACTACTCATTGATGGATAAACTATTAAAATCAGTAATAAATCAAGATTGGAAAAATAAAAAAGGAGGAGATTTTTTAAAAGAATCCTATAAAAGAAAAGATCTTAAAATGATGAATATATTTTTAGAAAGCGGAATAAATCCAAATAAATGGAAAGATCCCAATCTAAATACCTTACTCCATATAATTTTTAAAGAAGACAGACATGGAAACAATAAACAATATGCAAAACTTCTATTAAATCATGGAGCAGAAATAAATATCCAAAACAAAAAAAATGAAACACCACTTCATATAATAAATTATAAAAATACAGATGGATCAATATTAGATGTCTTATATGCTAATAATGAAGAAGAATCAGAAGATTACATTGAAGAATTAACACAAGATATAGATTTAAATATTTTAAATAAAAAAGGTAAAAACACTTTAGAAATCGCAATTGAAAATGATCATCTAGAAGCAGTTAAAAAACTAGTAAAATTAGGAGCAAACCTAAATTATAAAAACAAACAAAGCTTTATCCCATTAGCAATAAAAAATAGAAATGCAGATATATTAGGATTCCTATTAAAACACGATAAAGAAACATATAAACAAAAAGATGACAATATACTTCACCAAGTAGTTAAAATGGATTGGAAAGAAGGAATAGAACAAATATTATTAAACAAAAGGATCCTAATCACTAAACCAAATAAAGAAAATAAAACACCACTTGAATTGATGATAAACAAAAACTTGCATAGTTTTTTAAATCAAATAAATAAAAAAGAAAAACTAGAAACCTTAAAATACATTTGTTTAAGAAAAGATACCTATAAAGCTAAAAATTTTATAAATAATTATATAGAAGATAAACATAATATATATGAAAATTTAATAGGAGATCTAAAAAGCACAAATGATACAACAAAACCTATAATTGAAACACTAATCAAATGTAAATTTGAAGAAAAATACTCAAGCAAAGAAACCTTATTTAAAAAAGCCTATGATGTAGAAAACGAAGAGATAATGGAATTTATATCATCATGTGGATCAAATTTAGAGCTTTGGAGAGACACTCATAATAGATCATTATTAAAAATAGCATTAGATAAAAATGATCTCAATGAAATGAAAAAACTATTAAAATATGGAGCAAATCCAGATTATTATAGAAATTCAAATAAAGAAAGACTAGTTTACGAAGCATTTAGTAAAAATAAAAAAGAAGCCTTAAAACTTTTGCTAAATCATGGAGCAAATCCAAATGGCCAGATTCTACTTAAAGCAATTGAAAAAAAAGATATTGAAATATGTGAAATGCTAATAAAAGCAGGTAGTGACCCATATTGTGAAGTAGAACCATATATCGGAAAAAGATTGAACAGCATGCCTATATTCAATATGGATTATAATACATTCAAAATATTTTATGATAAGGGCTTAATAGGTGAAGAAATAATTACCAAAGTGCCAATGAATACCTTTATAAAAAACACAATTAAATCATTCAATTCATCATCAAACAAGGATAGAATAAAAATATTTGAATTCATATTTACAAAAATAATAAAGCCAAAAGACTGGGAATCTAAAAATGAAGAAATAAATATTCAAAATATCATGTCTAAAGATGAACTAATAGAAGGCCTAAAAATGCTTCATAGACTTGGTTTTAATTTAAATTATAAATCACAAGATGGCTACACTCCATTAGAAACAGCATTAAAAAATGAGCAATTTAAAGCATTTTTATATTTAATAGAATTGGGAATAAATCAAAATTTTAACAACGAAAACAAAGAAGAATTTAGCAAAGCAATTTCAAGAGCATACAAAGAGAAAAATTATGAAATTTTAAAAGCTATATCAAAAAACAGATTATCATATGATTCATTTTCAAATAAAATCAATAAAAAATTATTAATAAAAGCATATAAAGACAAAAATATAAATGAACTAAGATCAATCTTAAAGAATAAAGTAGATCCAGATATTGCAAAAAACAAGAAAGGACTTTCATTATTACATTCTGCATGTATAGAAGGAATAGCAGATATAACAAAGTTATTATTAGAATATGGAGCAAATCCAAATCTAAAAAGTAAAGAATATAATTATACCCCAATCCATTGTGCAGCTAGAAATGGTCATACAAAAATCATAAACCTATTAGCTAAAAGTAAAAACATGAACATAAACTTTAATATAGAAGATGAAAAAGGCTTTACACCTTTAGATTATGCACTTGCATATAAGCATTTTGAAACCATGAAAGCCTTGATAAATGTCGGAGTTAAGAAAATAAAAGATCCTAAAAACTATAAGCAAATTACGTATGAAGAATATAAGAGTAATAATAATGAAAACCTTGAAATAATATTTAAATCAGGAATCCATCCAGATTTATGTAGAGATAAATATGAGAGAACATTATTATTTGCAACATGTTTATCTAGAGATATAGATAAAATAAAATTACTATTAAAATATGGAGCAAATCCTAATTTAAAAGGCAAAGACAAATATGGTTATGCCATAATTCATTGTATAGCTCAGAGTGGAGATATTGATTTGCTAAAAATTATCATAGAAAATTCTAAAATAAAAATAGATTTTGATATAAAAGACAATGCAAATCGTAATCCGATGTATCATGCATTTAGATATAGAAAATTTGAAATGATGAAAACATTAAAATATTGTGGGTCAAAAGAAATAACCAAATTTAAAAATGCCATTATCATAAAAGAATACAATGAAAATAATAAAGAAAATCTAGAAAATATTTTCAAGTCAGGAATTCATCCAGATTCATATAGAGATAATGAAGGAAGAACATTGCTAAATCTTGCATCATGCGATAAAAGCAAAATAGAAATAATAAAATTACTATTGAAATACGGAGCAAATCCCAATTTGCAAGACACAAAATATGGTTATTCACCAATTCATTATGCAGCTCAAAATGGTAATATTAAAATACTAAAGCTGTTAGCTAGCAGCAAAAACATAAATTTTGATATAAAAGACAAAAAAAGTTTAACTCCATTAGACCATGCACTTACATATAAACATTTTAAAACAATGCAAACGTTAGTAGATTTTGGAGCAAAGAGTATAAATAAACTTGAAAATCATAAGAAAATTATTTGTGAAGAATATATTAATAATAACATTAAAAATCTAGAAATCATATTCAAATCAGGAATCCATCCAGATCTATATGGGAGTGAAAGTGGAACATTATTGCATAATGCATGCTATGTTGGGGATATAGAAAAAATAAAATTACTATTAAAATATAATGCAAATTGTAATTTGCAAGGAAAACATGACTACACACCAATTCATTGCATAGCTCAAAATGGAAAACCTGAGTTAATAAAAATTATTGGAAATCATTCTAAAGTCAAATTAAATTTTGATGCAAGAGATGAAAAAAGTTTAACACCTATGGATCATGCATTTCAATATAAGCATTTTGAAATGATGCAAGTTTTAATAGATGTAGGAGCAAAAAAAGTTTCTGACATTAAAAACGGAATAGTTTTAAAAGAATATATTAATAACAACATCAAAAATCTAGAAATCCTTTTTAAAAGTGGAATCCATCCAGATTTTTATAGAGATAAAAAAGGAGAAACCTTATTACATAACGCTTGTAAAAGCAACAAAACAGAAATGGTAAAATTACTATTAAAATATGGAGCAAATCCAAATCTGCAAGGAACAGATGAGTTTGGTTATACACCAATTCATTGGGCAGTTCAAGAAGGTTGTGATAAAGCAATAGATATTATTTCAAAAAATTCAAAGATAAAAATCAATTTAGATCTAAGAGATAAAAAAAATTATACACCTTTAGACAGAGCACTTCAATCAAAAAGATATAAAATTATGCAGCAATTGATAAATAAAGGAGCAAGAGCAATACCTAATTTTAAAAATCATACAGATATAATCTATAATGAATATGAAAATAATAAAATAAATAACCTTGAAACTATTCTTAAAGCAATACATCCTGATTTATTATATAAAGATGATGAAGGAGAAACTTTACTGCATTATGCCTGTTCAGAGGGAAAGTCAGAAATGGTAAATTTATTATTAAAATATGGAGCAAATCCAAATCTGCAAAGCAAAGATGAATATGGCTATACCCCAATACATTGGGCCATGCAAAATGGTCATTCAAAAGTTTTAGAAATATTAAAAAAATATAAAACCAATTTAAATATATTAGATAAGAAAGAAATTAACCCATTAACAAGAGCCTATAATGAAAATCAATATGAAACATTAAAAAAATTATTAGAATTAAAAGAAAACCCAAATTTATGGAGAGACAAAAAAGGAGAAACCTTATTACATTATGCTTGTGCAGATGGAAAAGAAAAAATATTAAAACTGCTTTTAAAATATGGAGCAAATCCAAATCTACAAGGAACAGATGAATGGAGTTATACCCCAGTTCATTGGGCAGCTCAGAATGGAAATTCAGAAATAATAAAACTCATAGCTAATAAATCAAAAATTAAAGTAAACTTTTATACAAAGGATAAAAAAGGATATACATCTCTAGATAGAGCATTTCAATCTAAGCATTATAAAACAATACAAACTCTAGTAAATTTAGGAGCTAGAGATATGCCAAATGCAAAAAATCATATTGATATAATAAGAAATGAATATGACAGAAAAAATCTAGATAATCTAAGAATACTTTTTGATTGTGGAATTCATCCAGATTTATGGAAAAGTAAAAATGGAGAGACGTTATTACATTATGCATGCATCACAGGACAAAAAGAAACAGCAAAATTATTATTAGAAAAAGGAGCAGATCCAAATTTACAAAGTAAAGATGAATATGGCTATACCCCAATTCATTGGGCAGCACAAAAAGGATTTGTAGAGATACTGAAAATATTAAAATCATATAATGCAGATTTTAATGTTTTGGATAAAAAAGGAATAAATCCACTAATAAGAGCATATAATGAAAATGATCTTAAAACAATGAAAATTTTGTTAGAAAGAGGAGCAGATCCTAATTGGAAAGATATAAAGGGTGAAACAATATTACATTATGCAAGCAAAAAAGGAGAAATAGAAGTTATAAAACTATTATTACAATATGGAGCAAATCCAAATCTGCAAAGCAAAGATACTTTTGGTTATACCCCAATTCACTGGTTAGCACAAGAAGGTTATGAAAATATAATAAATATTATTGCCGACAATTCTAAGATAGATATCAATTTTGATATAAAAGATAAAAAAGGATATACACCTTTAGATAGAGCATTCCAATCTAACCATTTTAAAGTAATGAAGACCTTAATAAATGAAGGAGCTGAAGATATCCCAAATGCTAAAAGTCATATTAATATCATTAAAGATGAATATGATAAAAATAACTATGAAAATCTTGAAATTATATTTGAATCAAACATAAATCCAGACAAATACAAAGATAATGATGGAGAAACCTTATTACATTATGCATGCAAAGATGGGAAATTGGCAATAGTAAAATTATTATTAAAATATAGAGCAAATCCAAATTTAAAAGGCACAGATAAGTATGGCTATACTCCAATTCATTGGGCAGTTCAAAAAGGACATAATGAGATAATAAATATAATTGCTAATAATTCTATGATAGAAGCTAACTTTGATATAAAAGATAAAAAAGGATATACACCTTTAGATAGAGCCTTAGAAAAAAAGCATTTTGAAACCATGGAAATATTAATGAACGAGGGAGCTAAACGTATACCTAATGCTAAAAATAATGCAGATGTAATATCTAATGAATATATCAATAACAGAATAGGCAATTTAAAAACAATTTTTAGTTGTGTAAATCCTAATGATATAAAATATGAATTTGACTCAACACTATTACATATTTCATGTATGGATGGGAATACGGAAATAGTAAAATTATTATTAAAAAAGGGAGCAGATTGTAATTTAAAACAAAGTAATAATTGGAATTATACCCGAATACATTTTGCAGCCCAGAATGGTCATACAGATGTAATAGAAACTATTTCAAATTATTCTAAAGTAAAAGCTAACTTTAATGCAAAATGCAAGAATGATTTAAAGCCACTTGATTTAGCATTTATAAATGGTCATTTTGAGACGATGCAAGCTCTAATAGATCTTAAAGCTAAAGGAATATCTTCTATTGAAGATAATATAAATATTATCAAAGATGAATATGATAAAAATGATTATAATAATCTGAAAACAATATTTGAATCAGGAGTACATCCAGATCTATGGAAAGATAGGAAGGGAGAGACTTTATTACATTATGCATGTAAAAATAAAAATATCAAAATGATGAATTTACTATTAAAATATGGATCAAATCCAAATTTGCAAAGTAAAGATCGTTGGGGCTATACCCCAATTCATTGGATAGCCCAAGAAGGTTATGGAGATATGATAGAAGATATTATCAATTATTCTAATATAAATTTAAAATTAGATCTAAAGGATAAACAAGGTTATTCTCCTTTAGATAGAGCTTTTCAGTTTAAGCATTTTAAAACAATGGAATTATTGCTAGATGCAGGAGCTAAAAAATCATATAATGCTAAAAATCATATTGACATCATATGTGAAGAATATAATAATAATAGAATAAAGAACTTAGAGATTATATTTAGATCAGGAGTACATCCAGATCTTGTAAAAGGAGAGGATAACAAAATATTGCTACATTATGCATGTGAGAATGGAAAAACAGAACTTGTAAAATTATTATTACAATATGGATCAAATCCAAATCTAAGAGCTTTAAATAAATATGGTTATACGCCAATTCATTGGGCAGCTCATAATGGTCATGATGAACTTATTAGTATTTTAGCTCATTATGGTAAAATTAAAGGGGATTTGAGTATAAAAAATAAAAAAGGAGCTTCTCCTAGGAGAGTAGCTAATAAATGCAAACAATATAAAACTGCAAAGGTTTTGATTAAATTAGGGGGTAAATAAAATTATGCTTGAATATTTGACATAGAGATGCTAAATTTTCAAGGAAGAATATATATTTACTCATAGAAACTATTTCTATATTATGTTAAATATAACAAAAAATAGAAATAAAACAGTAAGTACATGTAAAATTTTTCTGTTAATAAAAGGTTCAAAAATATTAATTTCTTATAATATTTTATGTATATTTATTATTAAATACTAAATATGCATAATTATGGCTGGGTATATTGAAAGAGAATTAACCAATTCTTTATTGGAATATATTAAAATTTTTCCTGCTACATTAGTTACAGGACCTAGGCAATCTGGAAAATCTACTTTTTTAAAGAATGTTTTAAAAGATTATACGTATTTAACTTTCGATGATTTTAAAACTACCAATTTTTTTCGTGAAGATCCTGAAGGATTTTTTAATAAATATAAATCCAAAATTATTTTTGATGAAGTACAAAAAGAACCTTCAATTTTTAATTTTATAAAAAAATATATAGATGAAAATCGAAGCGAATATGGCAAATATATTTTAACAGGTTCTAATCAATTTATAATGTTAGAACAAATAACAGAATCCTTGGCAGGCAGAATAGGTTTATTAACACTATTGCCTTTTCAGAGAAAGGAAATAAAAATGGATTTAAGAGATAAATCCATTTTTAAAGGAGGTTATCCTGAACTAGTTGTAAGAAATTATGCTAATGAGGATCCTTGGTATTCTGCATATATAGATACTTATTTAAATAAAGATGTAAGGCAATTATCCAAAATAGGAGATATGCGAGATTTCAGAAAGCTTGTAGAGTTATTAGCAGCAAATACTAGTCAAATTTTAAATATGACTACTTATTCAAAAGAATTAGGTATAAGTGTATCGACCATAAAAAGATGGATATCAGTTTTAGAAGCTTCATATGTGATTTTTTTATTGGAACCTTTCCATAATAATTTAAAAAAAAGGATAATCAAAAGTCCTAAAATATATTTTTATGATACTGGTTTAGTCTCTTATATCACCGGTATTGAAACCCAAAAACATTTCGATTCAGGACCTATGGCTGGAGCAATTTTTGAAAATTATATAATTTCTGAATTGGAAAAGATTAGGTATCATAATAATAAGAAGTTTGGTATATTTTATATTCGAACGTCAAATGGGTTAGAAGTAGATCTTGTAATTAAATCAAAAGGTAAAACCTCATTAATTGAAATAAAAAAAAATAGTTCTTTAAATTTTGGTTTTTTAAAGCCAATAAAAACTTTTTTAAAAAATGATCAAAAAGGATATTTAGTATATACAGGAGAAAATTATGAATATTCAGATAATTTGCAAATCTTAAATTATAGAGATTTTTTAGAACAAAGTTATATGCTTTTTTAACTTGTAAATCGGAAATAATTTAATACAATATAAAATTTATTGAACTTCTTTATTCTATCATTATTTAAATATATAGTGCCTGATAGAAAACTCTTAATTTTTAATATTTTAGCATCAAATTTTTATTATCAAAATAGGTTTTCTCATTTTATATCAACATATTTTATTAGTGATAGATACCGATTGTATTTTTTCTATAATATTTTAT
>JAAGZN010000787.1 GCA_024206165.1 Bacteroidota bacterium | reverse complement strand
CGTACGTTTACAGGGTTTTGGAGGAAACAGAATCGTTTTATTCCATGCAAAAGGCGTACTTTAAAGAAAGTTTGGTGAACTCTTATTGCGGGGCTTGGTCTTCACTAAGCTTCACGGGAAACTATGAGAAACCCTCGGTGTAATAAGTTTTAGGCTATTCCCATGGGCAGAACAGTTGTAATACTTATGTTTACAACGTTTTAGAGCAAACGGAATCGTTTTATTCCATAAGAAAGGCGTCATTTATAAGAGGTTGAGGTGCACTTATATTGCTGAGCTTAGTTTTCACTAAGTTTCATGGGGAACTATAAGAAACCCTCGGTGTAATAAGTTTTTAGGCTGTTCCCATGGACAGAACTGTTGTAATACGTACGTTTTCAGCATTTTAGAGCAAACAGAATCGTTTTATTCCATGCAAAAGGCGTACTATATAAGAAATTGTGGTGAGCTCCTATTATGGGGATAATTTTTCACTAAGTTTCATGTGGAACTATAAGAGACCCTTGGTGTAATAAGTTCTAGAATGTTCCCACGGACAGAACTATTCTAATACTTATGTTTACAACGTTTTAGAGCAAACGGAATCGTTTTACTCTATGCAAAAGGCGTACTTTATAAGAAATTGAGGTGATCTCCTATTGTGGGGATAATTTTTCACTAAGTTTCATGGGGAACTATAACAAACGCTCGGTGTAATAAGTTCTAGGCTGGTCTAATGGACAGAACTATTCTAATACT
>JAAGZN010000786.1 GCA_024206165.1 Bacteroidota bacterium | reverse complement strand
TGAGGTCAATAGCATGGATGATGGTAGGAGATACCATGTGGATGTGTTCATAATAAAGAAAACAATACTTTGGATAGGAATGTCAACAAAATGATAGGAGTGGGACTCGAACCCACGCCACGGAAATGACTGATGACTAAGCAGGCGACATAGACCACTAAGCCATTCTGCCTGTATATTGTGTGATCAATAGCATGGGTTATGGTAGAAGATACCATGTGCAGGTGTTCAAAATAAAGGAAACCATACTTTGTATAGGAATGTCAATAGTGGTGATGATGGTAGAAAATACATGTGCAGATGTTTCAAATAAAGGAGACAATACTTTGTATAGGAATGTCAACAAAATGAAAGGAGTGGGACTCAAACCCACGCAGCTGAAGTGACTGATGCCTTAAACCAACGTTTCATACCACTCGGCAATCCTGCCTGTATGTTTTGTGGTCAATAGCTTGCATGATGGTAGAAGATACCATTTGCAGCTGTTCAATATAAAGGAAACAATTCTTTGTATAGATATGTCGACAAAATGAGAGGAGTTGGACTCAAACCAACGCCACCAAATTGAATGGTGCCAAAAAACAAGCACCTTAGACCACTCGGCAATCTTCCCTGTATGCTTTATGAGCTCGACATAG
>JAAGZN010000785.1 GCA_024206165.1 Bacteroidota bacterium | reverse complement strand
TCAGCTATTACAAAGACAAACTTATCTACATCAACATTACCTCCTATAACTGTAGTAGACTTTATGTCACTAGGACTTACGAATAAAAATTCCATATTATTTATTATTTATTTTTTAGACTTCCTTTATTAGGCTTATCTATTTCAGCAATAGAAACATCTTTATGATTCTTAGGAGCTTTATATCCTTCTCTAGTTGCCTGATTAACATTCTTCTCTACTGTAGATGCCATAGCTCCACCTTTCTTAGGAGTACCATCTTTATTGAGTTTCTTTTTATATACTCTTCTTTCAAATCTATGATGACAGTTAACACCTCCACCGTATTTAAAGATGTCATAGCTAGATTCTCCACTCTTAGCAAACTTTCCATTAATTCCTTGAGAACTCATTAAATCTATATCCTCTTTTCTGAATACTTTACCTGATGCCGACTTAGCTAACATCTCAGTGCAGAAAGTTCTAGAGCCTCCTTTAGGATTCTTAGAAGTACCTACAGTAAATGCATATCTAGTTTTCCATAGTTTAGTATCTTGTTCAGAACTTTGATTAGCAGATAGTTGGATTGAGTCATACTCTGATCCATCAGTAAGTTCATACTCAGAAGGAGGATCTAAAGCAAGTCTATTAATCATAGATATCATCTCACTCTCATCATCGTTCTCAGAAGAACAACAAACCTCAGATATTTTACTTAACTCTTGAGGCTCTTCCTTAGGCATTTCTAGCTCCTGTGTAAGAGGTTTAAAGATTAAAGATATATTCATATCATATTGAGTTAAAACATCCTCTAACGTCTCTAAAATAAAGTTCTGCTTAGGTACTATAACTCTCTTCATTAATTGCTTCTCACTCTCATCAATCATATCAGCTTGAGAACTAAATCCAGTAGCTGAATCAAGTCCAACTAAAGAAGGACTAATAACTCTATGAGATGTCATTATTTGCTTCTTAGCCTCTTCAGTTAAGTAACTCCATTGTTTATGTATATTATCATTAACAGGGAAAGGAGTGATATCAATAGCTACTTCACTACCATTGAAAGATATAATGAAGTTGGATGCATTAGATGACTGTGTTAATTTTTTCTTAACCTGTCTTTCAAATTCTATTTTCTCTTCAGCAGTATAGTTTATTCCATCAGGAATATTAATAATATAACCTGCACTAAGTCCATTCTTAATAGAGCTAATACATAGATTAGAAATCTCCTCTTCCATCTCCATAAACTGAAGGCCTGCTACATAATCAGGAGCTCCAAAATACTCACATCCAACACGATAAGGCTTAGCTACATAAATAGAGTTACCTTTACCTGAATCAAATGATGGTAACATAGTAGGCTCATTACCTCTCTTTCTTATGTTAGTCCAGTCTTTAGAGTAGTAATAAAATTCTATCTCATTATTCTCATTAGCTATAGAAGGTATAACCATTTGTTTAGGTAGATGTATAATAGAATCTAATTCCCCACCTCTATTCTCTATAACTTGAAATGAAAACTCTCCAAACACTTGAAAGTCAGTAACCATTTTACGTAACTCTTTAGGTCTGATTATAGTCTGTAACTTTGCCCAAACCTCAGCACCATGTCTACCACTATCAGTACTTAATCCTTTACCATAAATTAAAGTTGAATAAGATTGGTTAATAGAATTGTTAGTAGATGATCCATTATTACGATCAATAATATACTTGTAAAAGCTATTATCTCTACCATTCATTACATAACCTTTAGACTGTTGCTCAACTATTTCAGGTCGAACGTAAGACGATAGGTTTATTAATTTAATTTCACTCATATTAATTCCATTTATATTTATTATGTGTCAAAGAATAATCCTGTGTATCTTGAGTTGTAGATAATATCTCCCCTCTAAAAACTATT
>JAAGZN010000784.1 GCA_024206165.1 Bacteroidota bacterium | reverse complement strand
CACCCAAAAATCCGCATTTTCAACAGCTTTCCAGCCATGTATGACACTTGTATGCCAACATGGCACATTCCGGTGATATATTCGATTGTTTCCCAAAAAATGGCCAAATCTACAAAAATTCTGGCACCCAAAACCAGTTTGCCCAAATCACCATACACAGAAACAAAATTGATAGGTATCAGGATGGCTTACCGATACGAACCGGAATCAGTTGAAACCAAAATGTCAGATGGGCCCTATATGGGTGTTCCAGCACCCATTTGGGGGTGAAAAGTGCTCCGATTTTGGCCCAAAATTTCGAAATTCTTGTGTAGCTAATCAATAACTTTTTTTCCTGAAAGTTTCATGAGCTGCAACGAATAGCCCATGTAGCCCCACATTATGTGCCCATGTGCTATTCTTCCCGGCTCATGAAACCTCCAGGAAAAAAAGTTATTGATTATCCACACAAGCACTAATTTTGTCTTCATTTTGGTCAAAAAAAGTTTAGGCCTTATTACACCACTTTGAAGAGGTCAAGGTCTAATTTCTATGGCATGTCCAGATTCCTCATGAAAAACTGTACCAGTGGAACCTATTAGTTCAAAACTAATGGCAGCCAAACGTGGTGAAAATGGGGGACAAAGAGTTAAAAGCAAAAATCAAGAACCCGATTTTACAAGTGACACTGGGAGAAAACATCAAAAAAACAAATTTTCCGACTGACATTTGGATGATTGGAAGGTCCTGGCATGTAGCCAGGATCCAGACGATTCCAACCATGTGTCAAACTTTAGATGTTGCAAGGCAAAAGTAGGAGGAATCAGGCCGCGAAGTTGAGTGAGCAAAAATAATTAGACAAAATTTTGGCCCAAATCGGCCGTTTTTTGGGAAACAATCGAATATATCACAGGAATGTGCCATGTTGGCATACAAGTTTCATACATGGCTGGAAAGCTGTTGAAAATGCGGATTTTTGGGTAAAAAAAGT
>JAAGZN010000783.1 GCA_024206165.1 Bacteroidota bacterium | reverse complement strand
TTGCATACTTATCCTGCAGATCTCTAAGACTTTTTTTCCCATTAACATAGTGTTTAGCAGAAAGTCCTCCATCACTTGTAATAGGCACAAAAACACAATGAAAATGAGGAGTTTTTTCATCTAAATGAAGAGTCATTCTAATAATATTATCCTTCCCAAATTCATCACATGCAAATTCGTAATTAGCTTTTTTCCATTCATTGAACAATTTAGAATCTTGTTCAATTTCCTTCATTCTAGAGTGGCTGCCTGTCATTATAATGCCTAATGCTTTAACAGCATCAGATCTTATTTTTCTTTGAATACTATATTTTTGATTAATTTTTTTAAAAACTTCATTTTCAAGATCATTTTTGGCAGATACAAATTCTTCTTCAATTCTCTCATTTAAAGGCATTTTACTTTCTATATTCCCTAAAATATTACCAAGCGTTTCATCATTTTCAATCTTTTCATTGAAATGCGTTTTAGAAATATCTACATTTTGTGAAATATATTTTCTATCAATATGGGCTCCAATGCCACCGAGATTTTTATACTTGCAAATATGTAAAACGGCAAATTGCATAATAGTAAAAAGTTAAGTTTTGTATCAAAAAATTAGTTTCTTTTTCCTTTCTCAGAACCTCTTTGTATTGCAAAGTGTAGTGAGCTATACTTTTTTTTCCTCTCCCCTATTTATAGTGACAAGTTATTGATAATCAATGAATTTGCAAAGTTTTT
>JAAGZN010000782.1 GCA_024206165.1 Bacteroidota bacterium | reverse complement strand
CAGAAGGAGTTCGTTTTTGCCTTATGACTCTTGAAGTAATCCTATTGGTCAGCTCACTGTATCTCGGGTGTTGATTGGTTTTCCTACACCATACCAATCATTCACCTCTTTTCTGATTGGCCTATTTCGATCCACATCTGGGTATATAAATCAGTTAGGTTTCTGTTTTGTTCTCTTTCTAACGTATTACTCTGTTGAGTGTCAGACGAAACGCTTAAGTTATCTATGTGTTCGTTTCATTATGTTTCTGATATTTCTGGCTATACTGAAGTTCTGCACCATCCAAAGACTGTACAGTTAGTAAAGCTCACAAATAGTTAAGTGTTGGTATCCATAAAAAGAATTCCCGATGCAAGCAATGTGTGGTTCTAATTTGCTCAAGAAATTCTGTACTTCTTTATCAATGTAATCGTTTCTTTGCCGCTGATGGAATTATTGCCCTGCCTTTTTTCAGGCTAGCAAGTTAAGTAGAATTTCGCTTATTTGAACAAACACTCTTTTAACCAGCAAAACACAATAACAAAAACTATATCTTTGTCACACAGAGTTTCTGTT
>JAAGZN010000781.1 GCA_024206165.1 Bacteroidota bacterium | reverse complement strand
TCGGCGAATGGTTTTTTCCCTTTTTTATTAATTTTGCGAAGCAAGGCCTTATTGGGATTTAAAGGGAAAAAAGGGAATGAGCGTGAAGAAGGAACGTAATGAAGCGTTTAGCGAATGAAGTGACTGATGAACTCCTTTGTTACCCTGTTACTATGGAAATTGATGCCTTAGACTTGAATTGAACTTTTTAATGTGCTTGCTGTTTGTTTTCGGTAGGAGAAAAATAATGATAGATGAATCGATTAATATATGAAAAAGAACACATTAACACCTTGTTTTTTTGGTCGCAGTGAAAACTACGACCAGTTAGTGTCTCGACACTTCAACAGAGGTTCACTTTTGTTCATCTCTTTTATCCACACATGATGTATATTCTACACCTTTTCCTAAACGCTCAATACCTTATCTTTACTAAAGCACCTTTAGGTTGTTTGAATACTCTTCCTAGAAAGCGTATTCGATGGGCCGACCATCATCTTTTATATAGTTCGTTAGATCATTTTCCAATCTAACTTCTTGACACACCTACTGATAGCGGCTAACGATAGCTGGAAATCTTAATCTTCGATAGCTTCAATACTTGAAATATGTTTTCCTGTACTTAAATCAACTTTGAATGTTTCTTCTGAATCACTTCTTATGTCCCAATATTTCCCCTTAACATAAGATTCATTTATTGATGTTATTTCAAAATCATCGAATGATAATCTTGATGTTTCCCATTTTAATCCATCTATATCATAAGCAGATATTTCTGTATAATCTTTAAATAAAATTAATTTATTATCAATTAGTGGATAAATAGATATTATAGGATTGGATTTGACTTCTTCCCATTTATCTTTATTTTTAGAGCAAATATAATAACCCTCTCCGTTAGTTATTAAGAAAAACCAATCAGGATTTGGGGCCGAATAAACTTTATAATCATTATTTCCTGAAAAAGTACCTGCTGCAAAACACCCAATCCAGCTTTTATCTTCATATTTAATTTTTAAAGTTATGCTTGAACCATATTGAGCTGCTTCATTTGATGGATAATAATAAATACTATCATTTGCAGGATACAATTGAAGTTCAATTTCATAATTAGATGAAAAAGTATGGTCAATATTCATTATTTATTAGGTCTAAAAAATCTATGGATTATTACTTCAGTTTTTCCGTTTGAAGAAAATCTAGTGCCTATTTCATAAAAACCCTCCTTACCATTTACTTTACCTGGATATTTATAAAATGAACCTTTATTGGAAAATCCAGGTTTTATATCTTTATAAAAATTAGGTTTAATAATCCTTTCCCCTTTTTCAAATATTGTTTTATTCAAACTTTCTGGAAAATTATGATAAGGTCCAGGCTCAGCTTTTCTTCTTAACAGTTCTCGAGAGGAATATATTTTTTTTGTTTTAGGAACTTTGCTAATCCTACTCCTACTATCAAAAATTCCTTTCAAATATTTATAAAGCTTATATCCCCTATAAGCATATCTACCAGCCTTAGGTAGTTTATCTATTGGTGGCAATAGTGATGAATATACTATAAATTCACTAGCTTTGCCTGCTAAACTTATTCCTTTTTTTCCATATTTTAAAATTTTTTCTAAAGTTGCCTTATTCTCTTTTAATTCTTCTCGAGAATAATATGCTTCATCTGGAGAAGAATAACCTGAAGTTTCATCGATTTTGGCTTTTAATGATTTTCTTTGGTCTCTTAATTTTGCTAGTCTTTTTTTATAATATGATTGTTCTTTTGTTAGTGTTGTCAGTTCTTCTATCGTGTAATCATCTATTATAAATAATCTATTTAATAATCGTAATTGTGATTTTATATCTTTAACCTCTTTTTTTACTTCATTTAATTC
>JAAGZN010000780.1 GCA_024206165.1 Bacteroidota bacterium | reverse complement strand
GTACTCAGTACTCAGTACTCAGTACGAAGTGCTCAGTGCTCAGTACTCAGTACTCAGTACTAAGTGCTCAGTACTCAGTACTCAGTACTCAATACTCAATACTCAGTACTAAACTGTTGATGTTCAGCAATTGGTTGTGGAGCTTTGTTTGTTATGGTCAACAATGCCAACTGGCCAACTGGATAACCAGCTTTCTGGGCTCTTTTATCGGTTCGGTCGTTTGGCGCGCGGGCGGGTCTATTTCGATAGAGCACCTATTCCTTGTGAAATATAAACATGTTCTATATACTCTTGGGGGGCCAATGCACTGTGCGCTCTTCCCTATTGTAGGGAGGCGAACTCCCGCTTTGATATAAATGGGGGCAGAGGGGTACCCAAAACCATTACCTAGGGTCAGATCATGATGTCTAAGGCCCGTATATCTGATCCTGTCCAGATCTGACCAGCAGAAGTCGAGAAAATGGATCTTGAAGAGTCCTCCTTCCAAACCATGTACTGATATGATATAAATGGGGGCAGAAGGGTGCCCAAAACCATCACCTAGGGTCAGATCCTGATGTCTAAGGCCTGTATATCTGATCCTGTCCAGATCTGACCAGCAGAAGTCGAGAAAACGGATCTTGAAGATTCCGGAGATGATCTTGGTAGTTAGAACTGAAAAAATCGCAAAACAAACAAACGAACATTTCATGTGTTCGAGAAACGACGCCGCGTCTCCGAAGCAGCGAAAGGAAATCCTGGGGAAATAGATCCTCCCACTCATCCAGATCCTGGAGCCAAAGCTGGCCATGGTCAGCATGAACTATCTGCTTCTGATGAACAACACTGACCTGGACAACCTGGTGAAGAAGCCCAGCGAGCTGGTGAAAAAGGTATGTGACCTGATAAATAAATCTCAGACTGGTACTTATTATCTTCGTGCAGGTGGAGGATGCGGCCGCGGTGCAGAAGGTCCGCATGGCCAAGTAGATGAGGGGGCGATGGAATTTTTGTGCAAAATATTGTCTGCACCGATCAGATCAAGAAAAGTGATGAAACATTACAAATAAACAATTGTCAAGGCGATTTGTTGTTGCTGTATGGTTGTTGTGCCTGAAGCCCTAGAAGTTGGCCATGGTAGCCCCGAGACCATCATTTCTGGGCCATGATAAGAATGTCTGAAAATATACCGGCCCTGTCTTGATCCAAGCCAATCTGCACAACATGTCCCGCCTCCTACCATCCGGAATGGAGTGCACCAGCTCCACC
>JAAGZN010000779.1 GCA_024206165.1 Bacteroidota bacterium | reverse complement strand
ATATTTTAATGCTTTTGCATCTGTTATATTTGCTGCGGTTAAGAATATTTTGTGTATTAATCCTGTTTGCATATCCATACTTACATTTGCTTTATAGCCAGTCCAAAATTTGTTTTTCCCCTTGCAACCTATTCGGACTTCTTTATCATAAGTCACCTTGGGTAATATCTCATTATTTAACTTTTTATATTTTTTTGCTATTGCTTTATCTCTTTCTTCCCATAACTTGTTTTTTCTTATTATATGGGTAGCATCTACAAATGTGAAATTTTCTAATAAATGTCCTGACTTCTTTAAGTTTTTATTTATTTTATTAAACATTTTAGATAATCTTACTGTTCCTATACGATGTCTTACTTTAGTGAATAAAGAAAAATGAGGGGGTTTATCTGTTAGATTAAAACCTGCAAATAACTTTGCTGCATTATTTTCTTGTAAATAATTTTGCAATTGCCTATCACTTAAGTCTTCCAGAAATTGTAAGAAGATACATTTAAAAAGTTTTGTTATTCCATATCCTTGTTTACCTCCTGTATTTTCTTCTCTATTTAATTTCATTATTGGTTTACATAAACTTGTAAAATTTAATAAATTAAGCATTTTTCTATATTTATGATCTTTAGATACTAACATATCTAAAGTGATTAGCTCTGTTTGGTTTGGATTAAATTCTTGCATTCTGAAATATTAAAAATTAATTAAGATTCAATTTGCAAAATTTTGAGGATTTCCTACGCTGCAATTATACAGCCCCTT
>JAAGZN010000778.1 GCA_024206165.1 Bacteroidota bacterium | reverse complement strand
TAAAACAGCAAAAGAATTTCGGTCGGCAATAGACAATTTCTTTTCTAGTACTATACCAATAATAACTGAAAAATTATATAGCAGAATAAATAGTAATTTTCAAATAATTACTAATCATCTTGATATGGAATGAGTATATGTTTGTTATGCGCAGATAATTGTTGTATTTGTTTAACAAAAACTTTTAGCGGTCAGACCCTAGAAGATATAGAATATCTTCATAACAATGACTCAGATTGTGATTTAGAACACGATTTAGAAATGGTTGAAGTCTAGTTTAAATATTAAGTTATGTAGAATAATAATAATTGATAAAGTTCAAATTTTATATTAGATTTGTAATATTTATAGATTTAATAATTTTTTAAACATATTTCTTTGGTGCAAATTTCTAATATAGAACTAGGAAAATATCCATTATTACTAGCTCCGATGGAAGATGTTAGTGATCCTCCTTTCAGAGCATTATGCAAAGAATTTGGTGCAGATCTGATGTTTACAGAATTTATATCTTCAGAAGGATTAATCAGAGATGCAGCAAAAAGTGTACAAAAGTTAGATATTTATGACTATGAGCGTCCAATGGGAATACAAATATTTGGCGGCAATATAGAATCAATGAAAAAAGCTGCTGAAATAGTAGAAAAAGCAAATCCCGAAATCTTAGATATCAATTATGGATGTCCTGTGAGAAAAGTAACATGTAAAGGAGCTGGAGCAGGCATTTTATTAGATTTGCCTAAAATGCAATCAATGACAGCAGAAATTGTTAAGCAAGTTTCAATTCCTGTGACTGTTAAGACAAGATTAGGTTGGGATGATAAAAATATAAAAATAATTGAAGTCGCAAAAAGATTACAAGATGTTGGAATTAAAGCTTTAACAATTCATGGAAGAACAAGAAAGCAACTTTATAGTGGTGCTGCAAACTGGGAATTAATTTCAGAAGTAAAAAATCATCCAGACATAAATATTCCTATCTTTGGTAATGGTGATATAAATTCTCCTCAAAAAGCTTTAGAATATAAAAATAAATATCAAGTTGATGGAATGATGATTGGAAGAGCAAGTATAGGATGTCCTTGGATATTTAGGGATATTAAAGAATATTTTATTAATGGAAAGATTCCAGATCCTCCAACTCTAAATGAAAGAATAGATATAATTCAAAGACATTTAAATTATGCTATTAAATGGAAGGGAGAAAGATTAGGGATTTTAGAAACTAGAAGACATTATAGTGGATATTTAAAAGGATTTAAGTATATTAAAGATTATAGAAAGAGATTAGTAACAGCAGATTCTTTACCTGAAATAGAATTGATTTTAAATGAATTGAAAAATTCTGAAATTGAAATTATCAAATTTGAACTTAATAAGATAGATATCTAAAAAAAATAATTAAAACATAATATCATGCAAAAAAATATTTATAAATTCTTATTGGTTTTATCAATTTTTATTACTTGTGATAATCCAGAAACTGGAAATAATAACCAGAATTCTACTCGAAGAGATCCTAATAGAATTACTCAAGAAGATGATTCAACAATAATTAATGATCAAAACGATTCTCCAAATACACAAGAAAATAGTACAACTCAAACTCAAAAATCAAATCAAAAAACAAATGATGATCAAAAAAATGGATCTTCAATTTCAACCCAAACTCAAAATGTTACTAACCCTCAAATATCAAATGATAATGATCAAAATGATACAACAGATCAAAAAGAGACAGATTTAGAAAATACTAAAAATATTTCTGAAAAAATGATAAATAGTATAAGTAAAGAATTTAAATTAGATAAAGACTATGTAAATGCTAATCTTGGATTGACTTTTGGTGGAGCAATTGGTGATTCAATAGGTAGTTATTTGGAATTTTTTAAAGGAAAAATTAAACAAACAGATATTGATAGAGCAATGGTTATGCCAGGAGGTGGATGTTGGAATGTCAGTAGTGGTCAAATTACTGATGATACAGAATTGGCAATCTCTTGTGCAAAAGGTTTAGTTGATTTTATTGATTCTAAAGAAAAAATATTTGATATAAATTACATTGCTAAAAGATATAATGAGTGGTATAAGTCTGGCCCTTTTGATATTGGAGGAACAACTAGCCAAACTTTAGGATCTGATCAAGAGCCAGGAAATAACTTTGCTTTTAGTATGAAAAAAAATGCTAAAGAAGAAAATTTAAGACAACAAAAACACCATAAGAGTGCAGGAGCTGTAGCCAATGGAACTTTAATGAGATGTATGCCTCTTGTTGCTTATGGAAGTAAATTAAGTGATGATGATTTATTTGAATTAATAAAACAAGATGCTAGTATGTCTCATGCAAATTATTATATATACTATATGGAAACTTGTTATGCCATTGCATGTAAATATTTGATAAATAGTTTTAATAAAATAAAGACAGCTTCTTTTGGAGGAATACAAAAGATTCCAAGAAATCAAATTGCTTTTATGAAAGCTGAGAAATGGATACAATCAATGTTATCAAAAGAAAAAATATTGATTAAACAACAAATATTAAAAGAAATACAAACATGGCTAGCAAATTGTAAAACTAGCAATAACTCCAAATTTTATCCAGCGACTACACATATGGGTTATGCACGAATAGCTTTTGAAAGAGCATTTTATCACTTATGGAAAGGATCTAGTTTTTATGATGCTATCAAAGATACAATTTCTGAAGAGGGAGATACTGATACAAATGCATGTATTGTAGGAGGTTTGCTTGGGGCATTTCATGGTTCAAGTGGTATATCTGATAAATTTCTTAAGAAAATATTGGATTGTAAGCCAAATAAAAATAGAAAAGATTTTCAAGCTAAATATTATTTTAATGGAAAATTATTAGGAAAAATTCTTCAAAATGCACCTTCTAAATTTGAATTTAAAAATTATAAAATTATCGATGAAATAAAAAAAGATGAAATAAAACTTAATTAGATTCATTGATTAGAAGATTTTTTTCTATAACAAGGTAAATCAAGTTTATCTATATATTTATTAAATTCACTTTTGTTATGAGTTGATATTAAATATTTACAAAATTTTGAATCATTGATATATGAATATTTAGAAATCATTTTATTTCTATTTTTATATATTTGCCAAAATTTGCAGTTATTGTTAATCAAATTTTTTAATTCAATTTTAGAGGAATAGGAACATAAAGTTATATCTTCTCTGTTTAAGATAATCATAGAATAACTGGGATTTATCTTTAAGAAAATAAAAAATAAAGAATCATCTAATTTTTTATTATACTTTTCAACATTAAATATATTAGAATTATAAATTTCTTGATTTTTAGTTATAATATTATTTTTCTTTGGCTTAAAACCTTTAGAAAAAGAAACTCTGGGAATAAAGAAAATTAAAAATATAAAAATAATTAGGGAGTTTCGTTAAAAGAAAAAATCAATAAAATTTAGTTAAAAACAAAGATTTGGCGGTATATTTAATAGAAAAATTACCCCAAAAATCAAGCATATTGCCCAACCCCGGGGTAATTATTAATCGAGCCATAATCGATTATGCTAAAAATAAAAAGATTTTCTGGTTTTCAAAAATATATT
>JAAGZN010000777.1 GCA_024206165.1 Bacteroidota bacterium | reverse complement strand
ACACAAAGCATCCAAAACTTCCACGATGTCTCCGTTTTCGCAAGCCTGTCTATATTCTTCCAATTCTTCAAGTACAAAGTCGTATACGAATTCCCACTCCTTTTTTTCTGGTATTGTTGGTTCATAATTGTTTGGTTTTCCGAACGTGCGATTAAATGTTTCTACTTCATTAACAAAGGGCACGTCAGCTTTGCTAAATAATTCTAATTGCTTTCCCATTAGCTTATTACTTCTAAAAATTTAGTTTTCTTTACTTCTACAACTCTAAAATTAGACATACCTTCATTATGTTTGTACATCTTAGCTTCTGCATCCGTTGCTGATACTGCTACTACTAAATATAATTCAGTTGTTTTTTGTATCCTACCTCTTTCGTTCTCAAATTCATTTTGAGTTTTAATTTGCCAATATTCCATATTTTATTTATTTATTTAATTAATTAAAGGGACAAGAGTTAATTCTTTTTTTGAGTTTTTTAATTTACTATCAAAAATTAAGTGATCAACTTCAATATTATCTATTTGTATTATTTTTATATTTTTAGGGTTATGATGATTAAGTTTAAATAATTTAAAAGCATCATTATTAATAGTAATTAAATGTTCATTTATAATACCATCTATATCTAATTTTATAATAAATTCTCTAGGTTTAACCCCCCATATAAAAAGACAATTATTATAAATGGGGTTAACCTTTGAATTACCAACAAGTGTTATTTGGCTGAAATAATTCAATATTGATTTATCTTCTACCATAGTTAATTCATCTATTTGTGTAGTGTCTACTAAGGTGTTTAAAAACTTCATTGCCAAATCACGAGAATATATTTTTAGTTTAGGGTATTTTTCTGTTAATTTTTTTCTAAACCAATGTTCTATTACTAAATTACTATTTTGTGTTTCACTTTCATTTATTTGGAGTGTAAGATTTTTTGTTAATTCATACATTAGATTCTTATCAAATTTAAACCCTACAAAACTTATACCTTGTAATTTACGACCTATAGGTTCAAATTCAAAAAAAACATTTGATTTATCTTTAAAAAAAGACATAAGATCAGAAAAACTATTACTTCTAGTATCAATATCATAATTTAAAACAATAACATCTTTTATTTCATTTAAGGATTGTACATAACTTGCTATCATTTTACTTTGGTGAAAAGCAGCATAACCATAATCAGGGTATTCATTAGTTAGTCTAAAAACATTATATAATTTTTTCCAAACTAATATTCTTCGAGTAGAGGAATATGTATTAGCTCTATCAAAAATATAATGGTCTACTAAACTTTGAATTTCTTTACCTATATGGTAATGAGCATGTATACCTATTTGATATTCAGGATATTTAGAATTTAAATATAAGATATTTTGTTTAAGAATATCTAATTTTTCTGGAGTATCACAATAAGTTGTAATAAAAATAATAGGTTTTATCATTCCTGATTTTTATAATATTCATCTAGTTTATCTCTATATTCTTTAGCTCCAGGTTTTAGATAATCTTGAATAGGTTTTGAATCTTTGGTTTCCCAAGGATAAATTAACCATTCATCACCTTCATGTATTTCTGCCCACATATTAGGTTGAAAACATGATGTGTGAGGTTTATAATGTAATACTGCTGTCCAAACACCCGGTGATTTTTCTAATGTTACTCCTGAATCACATATATCATCTACTACTAGGGTATTGGGTAATATAACATCAGTCCAAGGTAAACCTAATTTATGTGATATTAATACTGCTGGGATTAATCCTCCTCTAGCAATACCATGGATTGAGTCTATGTTAGGTTGATCATGTCTTATTTTATTACACAAATTATCAACTGCATCATTAACATCAGCCCAACTTAAATATATTTTATTATCTGTAGTTAATGCCATGTCTCTTATATATTATGTCCTCCGTTATTAATTTTTAAACTATCAAAGAATTCTTTGCGAGCTAAATTTTTATTATCTTTAAATACACCTGAGGCTTTAGTCGTAACCATTGCTGCACCTTGATGTTTTACTCCTCTACAGCTAACACAATTATGTGTTCCAACTATAGTTACAATTACACCCTTATTTCCAGCTGTAATTTTATCTACAGCATTATGAATAGCTGATGTTAATTGTTCTTGT
>JAAGZN010000776.1 GCA_024206165.1 Bacteroidota bacterium | reverse complement strand
TTAAAATGTCAAATTGATTTAGATAATGATGAAATAATAATAGCTGAACGTACCAAGAAGCAAAGTGATATTTTAAAACAACTTGATTTAGAAATATAAATTTATAAATGTGTAGGGGATATGTGCTGCGGAGTTTAGGTTCATTAGATAAATTATCTTTGTATCTTATTTATATAAGTAGTTATTTAAAATTATTAGGAAATTTAAGTAACTCATCTGATTCTATGATCAAGATATCATTAGAAAATATCACTAATACAAAAGAGAAGTTGAGATTAAAAAATTCGAAATATCAATTTATCACAACCAAAGGAAAAGAAAAGATATATTATGAAACTTTTTCTGAAGAAATAGATGCATTACAGGATAGAATAGTTGAATTTGAATTTGAATTTGATTAAGATACAAATTCAAATTCACTATCATTATTAGATGAATTCAAATCATTATTTAAAACTCGATTTTCGGTCATTTCAAAATCATTTGAGTTATCCTTAGTTAATTTTTCAATCTCATCTAATATGGAGGCGCTGCAAAAGTCTGGCCTACCTATAAAAAGTTATAAAAAAGGTTTCCTCTCATGAAGTATCTTTTTTAAAATCCATTTTTTAAATTAACGATTCCTGTTATTATTGCCATTTTTATTGCATAGCTCGGTTTA
>JAAGZN010000055.1 GCA_024206165.1 Bacteroidota bacterium | reverse complement strand
TCGGCAATTGTCTAGCTGGCGGACATGTCACATTTATCAATATGATCATGTTCCTGGGGCTATATTGTCGATAGCACGGCGGCATTTTGCAGTATTTGGAGGTTAGGCCCTCGGCAGCTGGTGCACATTGTAACAATGACATTCTCGACGGGCGCGAAATGTGCAGCCGACCGGAGATCGTTGAGATTCCCTAGCAGGACGGCCGGCCGCCAGGGCCATTAGTCGACGTGTGCTACGACGTGTGCTACGTCGTGTGCTACGTCGGCGGATTTGACGGCCAGACGGACCATGGCGGCGGCAGATACCTAGTCCGGTGCACGGGCACGGTGCAGGGTCCGGTGCAGGGTCCGGTGCAGGGTCCGGTGCAGGGTCCGGTGCAGGGTCCGGTGCACGGGCTCGGGCCAGGCCGGCCGGGTCCATCATCCCCACGGCTCCGCCAGGCGGGCGTGGCTCTCCCAAGGGTACACTGAGATCCTTTTCCGGTGCGCTTACAAGGTCGGTGACCGAAACGCACCTACTGCGCAACTTCCGGCCGGGGCCGAGATTTGCGCTTCTTCCTCAGCGCCGGCTGATCGGACCGCGGCTTCGCCGGAGAGTCCGCCGGCCTGGAGGGGACCGCAAGGAGTACGTTGGCTTGGACGTCAAGGGGGAGAGGGTCGTGGTCGCCGGGGGCGACAAGACCGGGGAGAAGGAGTTCGGGCCTGAGGGCTGTGACGTCAAGAACTCCTTCAGTGTCACGCGGGACGAGACCGGCATGATCGTCATCGAGGACTTCGACATCGACTTCGACTTCGACTTCGACATCTACATCGACATCGACATCGACATGGACTTCGACATCGAGGACATTGTTTTCAAGGTTGGCGGCAGCTTCAACATCACGGAGGATGGCAAGGCTAGACTGGAGGGCGCCGCATCCGAGTTCAGGGAGTTCGCCATCTCCCACGCCAGCACCGGCCTCAAGTTCGGCCGCCTCACCAAGGAGAGGGAGAAGCAGGTGCAGTTCGTCAAGGTGTCCGCCAAGCAGGGCAGCGCCTTCAGGGAGCAGCAGTTGGTCGGCGGCAGGACGGCGGCAGGACGGCAGTAGGGTGACGGCCGTTGACGGCGGTGATGACTTAGTGGAGTGGAATGGAGTGAAGTGACGGTGACGGTGACGGTGACGGTGACGGTGACGGAAGGTGCCGGGCGGGGCAGGCGAGTTAGCGGGCCAGTGATGGCGACCGTCCGACATAGTCCCGCTGCCGGCGGCCGATGTGGCCGACACAATTCTGCCTGGGTGCCCCAGAGTAGCGCCACACGGCGGACGACGGCGCCGTATTGTCATGGCTTTGGCAGAGGAGTAGGATGGTAGATTGTGTCTGATCCCGGAGGGAGAGGAGAACAGGCAGAGGCCGGCCGAGGATCTCAGGGGGAGTAGGCGGCGGTGAGAGGTCTGTATCATGAAGGTTGGTCCTAACTCCTGCGGGAGCGGCCTTATTCAAGGACCGGCCCCTCAGTCGAGGGGAGGACTCAGGACACGCATCCCCATATTGAAGAGGAAGTCTCCTCTCCTGTGGTTGCAGGCAGATGACTGCATGGTGTGACAAAAGGTCCCCTACACGAGTACATTTGCGGTGGGGCGAGACCGCGCACTGGCTTGGCGGCCAACGGGATAGTGCTTCGGAACGTCACTCGCTATTCGACTGTTGGCCGGAGTCCGGGGGATGCGGAAGCAGTGTGCAGTACTTTTGTAATGTACAGATTTTTTAGCAGTTCTTTTCGAGGTAACAGAACAGTTTCTGCGAAATAGATGGTAAGAGTCGACTGCAGCGGCCGGTAGGCGAGGTTTGCATTTTCGGCAGTAACGACGGAGGCACCGGGTTCCGGTGGCGACTTGGGTGGCGCGCTGCGGCGGCGGTAGGGGGAGCAGGGGTGTTTATTTTCCAATTAATTCCCTGTAATAATTGGTGTTTTTTGGTTTTTTGGGTTGGCTAGTTGAGGTAATAAACACCCCTGATGTAGGTTTTAGGCTCAGCAGACTCTGCTCTGAGGTGGGGAGTTCGGCGGCGACGGAGCTGCAGTGCTTGGTCCACTGCAGTAGGAGCGTCCAGTGAAATGATGTTTACGTAGCGTACGTAGGGGGCGTCCTGTGAAGGGAGCGACCCTGGGAGTTACCTGAGGGAACTACCCGATGAGACCAGACTCGGCGGTGTGTGACTGCCGAGAAATATGCCGCAGCACTGCGGTGTGGCAGGAGAACGGTGGTGCGGCTGCGGCCAGGGGAGTGAGTCGGCTAGAGTATTGAGACTTCCAAGTGAGACTTCCAATCGCCTCTTTCCATACATCGCTTCTTCCAGGTTTTGATATGAATCGCTGGACATCACAGATGTTGAGAAATCGGCTCCGGAATATTCATCTGTTCGCAGGTGTTGTTGGGTTCAGGTTTCTCTCGGTAGCAGTGTTGGCCATCCTCCGCTGTTTCCCAACTGCGAAGGATGAACAATGTTGTTGCATGCTTTGATTCATGTCACTTCCTGTCTCGTCTCCAGTGGTCTTGGCAGTGGCTACACTGCATTGAACGACATTTTGATGTGAGTGCAGAAGAGCAGGAAAAGAACAGAAGAACAGAGATGAGCGGTTCGGAAGATCAGAGGAGCAGAACATTGGGAGGTCAGAGGAACAGGGGTTCGTACGTTCAGGGGCTCGGAGGCCGAAGAGGAAGAACAGAGGTTTGAGGACAGAAGACAGAAGGCCAGCGGGAGGCAAGGATGCCTGGGGACCGCAGGGGTGAGGCATGGCTGCCTGATGCGACGGGACCACGACGGGGATGGGGTGTTCTACGGAATTTCTTTGCAAGAGGTGCACAGAAATTTGTGTACGGCGCAGTCAGATATGCTTGTTCACACACTCATGGTTGCATGTGGAAGAGCGTACATTTCCTGCGGGAAATCCACGGACATCCTTGTCCACACACTTGATTCGGAGAATAAAGATGTGAGGAGGAGATAACAGTTTTCTAGGGTAGAAAATGTGTATCTCAAGGTCGGAGACCGGAGGAGAAATAGTATTTTCCTCGCAACGTAGTGCAGAGGAAATGGAGATTTCTCCTTAGGTCGGAGGACGACCTAGTCCGCCGTCAGCACAGCTGGGCGGCGGACGGAGACCGGTTGTTCCACAGGAAAACACGTTTCTTCAGACGAGCGTGGTCGCTCGAATAGTGAAGATGGATTCCCACCCACCCACCCTGGCATCTTCACGTTTTGGGAGAGGC
>JAAGZN010000775.1 GCA_024206165.1 Bacteroidota bacterium | reverse complement strand
TGAGTGGTCCCTGAGGCCTCCTGAGCAGTCCCTGAGCCCCCCTGAGTAGCCCCTGAGGATCCCTGAGCGGCCCCTGAGGATCCCTGAGCGGCCCCTGAGGATCCCTGAGCAGTCCCTGTGGATCCCTGAGCGGCCCCTGAGGATCTCTGAGTGGTCCCTGAGGCTTCCTGAGCAGTCCCTGAGCCCCCCTGAGTGGCCCCTGAGGATCCCTGAGCGGCCCCTGAGGATCCCTGAGCAGGGGTGCTTATTCTTCCCCAGAGACTGAATTCCAGCCGACGATGGTTTTTGGGAACATTGATTTCAGCAGATGATGCTAAATCCTCAGATCCCATTCCAGCAGACCGTGCATCGCTATTCCAGCCGACCTGGTCGCCACCATCCAAGACAACCTTACCAACAGGAGCAGCACTCTTGCAGACGTCTCAGTGGGCCATTTTTGAAATACTGAACCCTCAAAAAAAGCATGAAAATACTGGAAAAAGGCCAAAAACCGACTAAAAATACTGAACCCCCTCCCCCCCAACATTATCTTGTCATATTTACCTTTAGGTACTATGTTCAATTTGATAGTCTTGCCAGTTCTTAAATGTTAAATAAGATTTCGCCAGAAATCAGCATATTGGGAGGTTCTCCTGTTCAAACCTTTTCTGTCAATCGCAAAACAAAAAGTTTCATTTCGGTATTTAAAGTTTAAGGTATGTTCTGTC
>JAAGZN010000774.1 GCA_024206165.1 Bacteroidota bacterium | reverse complement strand
CCTTTATGGTATTGGGGATCAGGAGCAAGGGAGAGGGGAGTGTGCAGTGCAGTGCAGTGCAGTGCAGTGCACACTGGCAGAAGAGGGGACATTGGAATTTTTTTATTTTTTAAAAATCTGGTAAAATCAGGTAAATTCTAATAAATTATATGCAACACTTGCATGATAAGCTTTTTTCCATAGGATTTTTTTTGGCCCATTTATAGGCCTATTTTCCTATAAACAATTAGAAGGGGCGCAAAAACAACAAGTTTTTTTTTGGGATAAATTAACATTAGATGTCTAATGCATTTTTGACTATAATGTCTCTGAGGTTTTCCCGCCCCTAAGCTATGAAAACAACTATTTTGTGTCCCCTACAAGTGTCTGGTGCCAAGGGCAGTGGAGGAAGCAACTTTACTGTGTTGTGTCCGGACTCCGGAGCAGGAGTGGCAGCTTCTCAGGGACCCACACAGCTGCCATGAGATCAATTTGGGGACGAGTTGAATGTCCAGTAGGGTTTAACTGGTCCAAAGGAGGACGAGGTGACTGCCCTTCAGGCCTGGGACCTACAAATATCGCAAATATTGGCTCCAGACCCCCCAGGAGGCATTCCAAAATAGTTGTGGCCCTATCTGTATGATATAGGAGGGATACAATGTTTCAGATCAGGCTTAAAACAGCTTTCAGGCGAATGTCCCCTTTTAACAGGGCCTTCAGCCAGTGTGCAGTGCAGTGCAGGCAGTGCAGTGCAGTACAGTGCAGTGCAGTGCAGTGCAGTGCAGTGCAGTGCAGTGCAGTGCAGTGCAGTGCAGTGCAGTGCAGTGCAGTGCAGTGCAGTGCAGTGCAGTGCAGTGCAGTGCAGTGCAGTGCAGTGCAGT
>JAAGZN010000773.1 GCA_024206165.1 Bacteroidota bacterium | reverse complement strand
TAAAACTTTGCATAAACATTTACATTGGTCTAACTTTCAAAAAATGCATTCTTTGATTTATTTTCATCTTTCATGCAAGATAAATTTAGCTTTCGATGATTACTGATGCTCCTTAATCATCTTCTCCCCTTTCTCAATAGCCTCTTCGATGTTTCCAGTAAGATTAAAAGCAGCTTCGGGTAAATGGTCTAATTCTCCAGCTAAAATCATATCAAAACCTTTAATAGTTTGCTTAATATCAACTAAAGAACCTTTAATACCTGTAAATTGTTCTGCTACATGAAATGGCTGTGATAAAAATCTCTGAACCCTTCTTGCTCTATTCACTGTCTTTTTATCATCTTCTGAAAGTTCTTCCATTCCCAATATTGCAATTATATCTTGAAGTTCTTTATAACGATTTAAAACTTTCTTAACATTTTGAGCAACATTATAATGTTCATCACCAACAATTTCAGGATTTAATATTCTAGACATAGAATCTAAAGGATCAACGGCAGGATATATACCTAATTCAGAAATTTTTCTGGAAAGAACTGTAGTAGCATCTAAATGAGCAAATGCTGTTGAAGGTGCAGGATCTGTTAAATCATCGGCAGGGACATAAATTGCTTGTATTGAAGTTATGGATCCATTTTTAACAGAAGTAATACGTTCTTGAACTGCTCCCATTTCAGAAGCTAAAGTAGGTTGATATCCAACAGCTGAAGGCATATGACCTAAAAGAGCTGATATTTCAGAACCTGCTTGAGTAAATCTAAATATGTTATCAATAAATAATAAGATATCATTTCCTTTACCTTTACCATCTCCATCTCTAAATTTTTCTGCCATCGTTAATCCTGATAATGCAACTCTTGCTCTAGCACCTGGAGATTCATTCATTTGTCCAAATACTAAAGTTGCCTGAGATTCATTTATTAATTTCTTATCAACTTTAGATAAATCCCATTCTCCTTTTTCCATTGATTCTTTAAATTCATCTCCATATTTTATTACTCCTGTTTCTATCATTTCTCTTAACAAATCATTCCCTTCTCTAGTTCTTTCTCCTACCCCTGTAAAAACAGATAAACCGGAATATGCTTTTGCGATATTATTAATTAGCTCCATAATAAGAACTGTCTTTCCTACACCTGCTCCTCCAAAAAGTCCTATTTTACCTCCTTTCATATAAGGTGTCAATAAATCAATAACTTTTATGCCTGTAAATAAAACTTCTGTTTCAGTTGAAAGATTTTCAAATTTAGGCGCTGGTCTATGAATAGGTAGTTTTTCATCAGTTTTAGGTTGTTCCATGCCATCAATAGCTTGCCCTAAAACATTAAATAATCTTCCTCTTACTTCTTTACCAACTGGTACACTTATTGCATCTCCTTTATCTATAGCTTTAGTTCCTCTTTTTAAACCATCTGTACTATCCATAGATATGGTTCTTACAGTATTTTCTCCTAAATGTTGCTGACATTCTAAGATGATTTTTTCATCATTTGAGTTTGTAACTTCTAATTCATTTAATATATCTGGAAGCTTCATTCCTTTATCTATATCAAAAAATACATCTACCACTGGCCCAACGATTCTAACAATCTTTCCTTGATTTTGCATATAATTATTAATTTATCTTTTTTCTATATTTTGAGAAGTACTAAATATTTCCTTTATATTATTCAAATTATTCTAGTATAATAGTTGAAAAATATTTGCTAATTCTTTGTTTAGGATTTGAATCTTTTAAAGTATAATCATCAATTATTATAATCCCTTTCTCTAAGTTAGTAAAAAAAGCACAATGCTTAAAATATTAAATAATATAATTTTTGAAACTATTTCAAATCTTATTTTGATTTATAATCAGAGAAAAATAACAATTTAGCTATACATATATAGTTTTTAATAGAATAATTGTTAGTCTTTTGAAATTAATTTAAATAAAAAGAAAAAATTTATTAAATAGCACAAATAGTCTTAGTAAAATTAAAATTCAAGTTTTGTTCAATTCATATTTATCAAAGTTACTTAGAAATAAATTTAACTTTTCAAGATCTGAAATTATTGGGAGTTTTGTTTTAATTAATTTAATGGTCGGATTTATAATTTTACCTTCTTTAGTTGAATTATATTACAATAATTTAAAACAAAAGAAAATTAAAGAGGATACCTTTCTCTTAAATTCAAAATTAGAAGAGTTAAATAAAAAGAATCATTTTAATATCAATTTAGTTAATGCATATCAGATTAAAAAAATCTGCAAGTTTAATATTATTTTATGTAGAAGAATTATTTCTTACAGAAAAATTTTAGGAGGATATATTAATAAAAATCAGTTTGGAGAAATTTATAATATTACAAAACAAGAAATTGAAATATTAAAAAAACATTCTTTTATAGATATAAATTTTAATACTAAAAAAATAAAGTTAAAAAGTTGCAAATACAGAGATCTTATTACTCATCCTTATATAAATTATAAACAAGCTTCACTTTTATTGAAATATAAAAATAAATATAAAGATTTAAATAGTTTATTAAATAGAGTAAGTAAGTCTAAAAAATGGATTAAAAAAATAAAATCTTATATAGAAAATAAATAATTATTATAATAACTTTGAATTTAATTTTTGGTTTATTAAAATTATAATATCTTAAATAAACAAAATATAATAATTATGAAAAAAGTTATTTATATATTTTTAATTTTTAATTCTTCATTTTGCTCTTATAAAAAAGAAAAGCATTTAATGAATTCCAATCAAAATAAACTAAAAACTCTTCAATATAGTAAAAGAAACTATCATAATAATCATAAAAAATTTAAAAATAAAAATGAAAGAAATTGTATAAATAACTTAGAAAAAATATCAGAAAATGAAATACTTATTAATGAAATTTCTATTTTTTTGAAAGAATATGGCAATACTAAAGAAACATTAGTTGAACCTAATAGCTCCATTGGTTTATTAAAGCAATATATAATTAAAAATGCGGGCATCCCCTTTGAAAATGAAGATATAGTGCTTAAGTATAATAATATAATACTTGAAGATTGTTTTAAATTAAAAGATTATCAAATTGTTGAAAATTCAATAATTGATTTTATGATTTCTCCTAATTTAAATCTTGAAGCTATCATCAGAAATATTAATTTTTATTTAGATATGAATCAATTTTATGCTAATAGATTGGATAATAAATTAAAATCTGAAATTAAAGAAATAATGTTTTGTTTTAAAAAAAGTATCAATAAGAAAAATTTTAAGAATCCTTTTAAACAAAATATATTTATTCTGAATTGCGAATATTTTAATTTCATTAATGAATTCATGTTTGGTTTATCTCGATATTTTAATGTTTTAGATATAAGAACTACAGATAATAATATTATAAAAAATCTTTATTTACGAAATGAAGATATTCAAAAAGATCTTGTATTATGCAATTCTAATTTAGAAAATATGAATAAAGATTTACAACCGGTTTATTTACATGAAAATCATATGTTTATTTTAGATAAACATTTCTTATCTAGTGCTAAAGATAGATTTGATAAATTTATTAAGGGGTCTTTAATTAAATATAATGATAGCTTTAATAATAAATTGATAAATAATACTAAAATTGGGAAAAATTATATCAAAAATAAATTAATAAAACTTAGAGATCTTAAAAATCAAATGGAAATAGAATATAGAATATCAAAATATATCATAATTGGCGCTTATTTAATACATGAATATAAAAAGCTTTATTTCCATTTTTTAAAAGATTTTAACGAAATTAAAAATATTAGAATAGAAATAATTGAATTACTTCAAAAGAATAAACAATTGTTAAGTAAATTGAGTGAGGTTAATAAATATTAATCAACTCTTTCATAGCAATATAGATATCCTTGGCCCATTTTACTAGGTATATCGCCTTTATCTATTTTTTGTTCTTCTTCCCCATCACTTATATAATACCAATCTTTTTTCCCTTTCACATAAGCATAATAATGACCTCCTCCAGCTCCTCCTGAATGAACATTAAAAGATAATAATCTATACTTTATATCTTTATCATTATTGTATGTAAATTCTTTTTTAATTATTAAGTCTAAAGATATTTTAACATTTGATTCATTTTTAATACCTTCAGGTAATTTTCTAGGTAAATATATAAACAATTTTTTTGGTATTATTTTTGAATTTAAAACGGTGTTTATTTTAAATTCAATTACTTTATTTAAATTATTTATAACTTTATCTAGGGCACTACTTCTATTTTCATTAAAATTTTCTTTCATCAATTTATCAAAACTGATTTCATTATAATCATTTGGATATGGAAAAGGTAATAGTAAAAGTCGGTATTTATCATAATTAAGATATTTAATTTCATCAGAATTAAATTGTAATATTTTTTCACCAAGAAGTTCATTTGATGGTAAAATCTTAAGTATTGCTTCTAAAAATTCTTGCGAATCTTCTTGTCTCCCTCCTGTCCCCTTAAATAACCCTATAGAAATTAATGAATCAATTATTTCTCTTATATTATGAGATTTTTTACCTTGTCTTACATTGTTAATTAAGTTTTTACATTTAGTTATAGTATCTTTACCTTTTTCATTTTCTGCAATTTCATCTTTTAAATCTTTTATTCCTTTTGCATAAGAAACTTTTTCTAAATATTCAAGAAGTCTTTTTTTCTTTTTCAAATCAATATCATATAAATAAAAAGGTTCAGGATAACTACATGATATAATTTGAAATAATGAAGCAGCATAACAAGTATTAGATTGATTTGGAATCCCTCCTGGCTTAGTATATTCTGGAATTTTCTTTATAATTTTCTCTTTTTCTATAAGATAAGTTCTTTCTTCATTTAAAATTTTAGATAGTTCCTTTTTAAAATTAGAATCTTTGAATTCCATTTTTTTAACCAAACCGATGACTTTTTCTATGTCATTTTTTGTAGATATATTTTGAGCATATAAAGTAAATTGATATAAAATATATTCTTTATCTTTAGGTAGAAATTTATCAAAATATACATTTGGGAGTTTATTTAATTCTTTTAGTTGCTCATTCCAATCTAAGATTTTATTTATTTCATCTTTTAAGTCATTAAAATATGATGGAATTTTGATTTGTATTTTTTTTAATTTTTGAATTGATTCATCTAAATTGTGTCGCTTAATTTTCAATTTTATTTTAACAATAATATTTTGAATAAAATCTTGTTTTGTTTTTATTTCAACATCTTCAAATAATTCTTCAGGGTTATCATTAAAAAATTCATTAGTTAATAAATCAAATAAATTATCTGTTTTTTTTGTGTCTAGGCCTTTTATTTTTTCTAAAGATTTAACAAAATGAGATTTTTGCTTTTTTAAATCTCTAATTTTTTTTATATGAGTTAATAATTTCAAACTAGATTTTTTATAATCTGTAGGCAAAATATTTTCATAAATATCAATAAAATCATCTAAATCAGTTAATTTCTTTTCATTCTTTATATGTTTTTCTATCCAATCATCTTTTTTATCTAAATTCTCTTCATTTTTAATTTGATCTATATCTTTAAACATTTCATACTCTTTCAATCTACTTATTAGATTTTTATTTTTGTTAGAATTTTTCTTTTTCAAATCCTCGTAAAAAGGAGTTACAAGATCTTCTTTAATTTTTTTAGGTATATTATAACGATCACTCTTATCCTCTTCCATCATTTTCATAAATTGATTCGCTTCATAGTTTCTGGGAGAACCTTTTATTGCTCTTTTTAAATCACTATAAAAATTTTTGAACTTGAAGTTTTTATCATTTGATTTTTTTTGATCTTCTTCTAATGTTTCAATAATGGAAGTTTTTGATTTTATTTTTCCTTTAGCATCTCTATATAAATCAGCAATATATTTAGATAAATCATTTGGATCTAATGAATCTAAATCTTGTAATTCTTTTTTAACATCATCACTTGCTTCATCAATAATTTGCCTATCAGTCTTTCTTGAATTTGTATCAATTACTGGAGATCCGCAATTGTTTGTAAATACTATTATTAAAAGATTTAAAATTGATATTCTATAAAATTTCATATTTCTATTTTGAATGGCTTATAACAATTAAATTATAAAAAAATATTCATATTTCTATAAAGTTTTAAATAAAAATCTAAAACATATAAATTAATAAAATCAAATTTAACATTCAGCCTTTCCGGGAGTTCTAGGAAAAGCAATTACGTCTCTAATATTATCCATACCCGTTATTAACTGAATCATTCTCTCAAGGCCTAATCCAAAACCACTATGAGGAGCTGTTCCAAATTTTCTTGTATCTAAATACCAGCTTAACTGATTTTTATCTACATTAAATTTATCCATAGAATCTTTGAGTATATCATATCTATGTTCTCTCTGAGCCCCTCCTATTATTTCTCCAATTCCTGGAACCAAGATATCCATAGCTGCAACAGTTTTGTCATCTTCATTTTTATACATATAGAAGGCCTTAATATCCTTTGGATAATCTGTAACAACAACAGGTTTTTTAAAATGCTTTTCAGTTAAATATCTTTCATGTTCTGATTGAAGATCTATTCCCCAGTCTTTTACAAGGTATTCAAATTTCTTTTTTTTATTTTTGGAACAGTTTCTTAATATATCAAAAGCTTCAGTATAAGTTATTCTCTGAAAACGGGTTTTAACAATATATTCCAATTTCTCAATCAATGATTTATCATCTCTTTCATTTTGAGGTTTTGATTTTTGAATGTCTGAATATCTCTTATCTAAAAATTTAAGATCATCTTGAGAATTTTTTAATACATATTCAATAATATATTTTAAGAATTCTTCTGCTAAGTCAATATTATCATTAAGTTCATAAAAAGCTATCTCAGGCTCTACCATCCAAAATTCTGCTAAATGTCTAGATGTATTAGAATTTTCAGCTCTAAAAGTTGGTCCAAAAGTATAAATTTTGCCAAGAGCCATAGCTCCTGTTTCGCCAGCTAATTGTCCGGAAACAGTTAAATTTACTTTTTTTCCAAAAAAGTCTTGTTTATAATCATAATCTTTAGAAATTTTAGTCAAATCTGCGGAAGTAACTGTAAACATTTCTCCTGCTCCTTCGGCATCGCAACTTGTTATTATAGGAGTGTTTAAATAAATAAATCCATTTTCATTAAAAAACTTATGTATTGCAAATGACAAGCAATTTCTTACTCTGAAGATAGCACTAAAGGCATTAGTTCTAAATCTCAAATGCGAAATAGATCTTAAAAATTCTAAAGAATGTCTTTTGGGTTGTAGAGGATATTCTTCAGCAGAAGCTTTACCAATGATTTTTATTTCTTTGCCTACTAACTCTATGTTTTGATTTTTGCCTTGGGATTTTTCTATTGTTCCAATTACTTCAATACATGCTCCTGTATTCAATTCTTTTTTAATTTCTTCATCTATAAGAGATGGTATAAAAACTATTTGAAGATTACTTATTGTTGAGCCATCATTTAATGATATGAAGATCACATTTTTACTATCTCTACATGTTCTTATCCATCCCTTAATATTAACTTTAGATCCTATTTTGATTTTATTTAAAAGGGTTTTTATATCGGTAAATTTCATTTATAAAATTCTTTAAAATTTAAGATTTACATTTAAACAAATAATTCTCAATTATGAAAAATCTACAAAATTTAGTAAATTTGTACTAAATATACTATTCTTATTTGAAAATGAACTAATAATTGATATTAAATCTTTGATTATCAATTATCTTTAGATATATCTTGACAGGCGTCGAGGATAACTTAAGAATGATAAAATTTAAATTTCCTTTTACAATTCGATATATGCAAAAACTTGATACTAAACATAAATTAACCGGAAAATTAACATTTCAGCAAATTAATTATATCAAATTACTTCAAGTATCTGCTTGTGATATGTCTTCAAGAATAGCTGAAGAAATTGAAGATAATCCTATCTTGGAAGAATCTGAAAA
Source organism: Bacteroidota bacterium (assembly GCA_024206165.1). GTDB lineage: Bacteria > Bacteroidota > Bacteroidia > Cytophagales > Amoebophilaceae > JAAGZN01. The sequence goes on along the minus strand of JAAGZN010000773.1, from coordinate 1,401 downwards.
TAGTGATTTAAATTCTGAAGATTATAATATTAATAGTTATAAATCTAAACATTCTAATTATAATGACTTTAATTATAAAAATATTCCTCTAACCCATTCTTTTAAAGATAAGCTATTACAACAACTTGAATTATCTGATCTTAAGGGTGATGATTATAAAATAGGCAAACATATTATTGGCAGTATTGATTCTGATGGATATTTAAGAATTTCTGTTGATGATGTTATTGATGAATTTGCCTTTAACTATTATATGGACATCAAATCTGAGCAAGTTGAAAAAATAATTAATGTAATACAAACATTTGATCCTATTGGAGTTGCTGCAAGAGATTTACAAGAATGTTTAGCTTTACAATTAAATAAATTAGATGATGATAAGAAAGAAATTAAAATAGCTAAGTTAATTATTAAAGAATGTTTTCATGACTTTGCTAATAAACATTATAATAAAATTAACGAAAAGCTTAATTTAAAAAATGAAGAAGATTTAAAATCTGCCATCAATATAATTAAAAACTTAAATCCAAAGCCTGGAAAAGCATTTTCTCATGCTTCTAATAACAACAGTTTTATTTTTCCAGATTTTATCGTTACTAAAGAAAACAATAAACTAAATATCTCTTTATCTAAAGATAATATCCCAAATTTAAGAATTAATAAAAGTTATGGAGAACTTTGTCAAAATGATAAAGATAAAGAAGCTAGCTCTTTTATAAAGAAGAAAATAAATTCAGCAAGATGGTTTATTGATGCTATTAAACAACGACAAGCAACAATGTTAAAAACTATGAATGCCATAGTTAAATTACAAAATGACTTTTTTGAAGATGAAGAAGAAAGTAATTTAAGACCTTTAATTCTTAAAGATATTGCTAGTGAAATTGATATGGATATTTCTACTGTTTCTAGAGTTACTAATAATAAGTATGTTCAAACTAATTATGGAATTTATCCTTTGAAATTTTTCTTTTCTGAATCTATTAAAAAAATGGATGGCACAGAAGTTAGTTCTCGAGAAGTTAAGGAAGCAATTAATGAAATTATTTTAAACGAAAATAAAAGAGCTCCTTATACTGATGAAAAAATTACTACAATATTAAATGATAAAGGATATAAAATTGCCCGAAGAACTGTTTCTAAATATAGAGAACAACTTAAACTTCCTGTTACTAGATTAAGAAAAGGTATTTGAATTTAAAATTTATTCTTTTTATATTATATCATTAATAAAATTATTATGTTTATCATGTGGTTACTTAGGGAGAATCGCTAGTACGCACTAAAAAGAAATTTCAAGAAAATTAAAGACAAAAATATTAAAGAAAATAATCAAAAGGAAATTTACACAATTATACTTTTTGGAGAACTTTACTTATTTTTATTTTAAATTTAATTTTT
>JAAGZN010000772.1 GCA_024206165.1 Bacteroidota bacterium | reverse complement strand
AAAAATTATTGTACTGTGCGAAGCACCTCCTAGTGACAACGTCGGTACCCAACATACACCCACACACACACCATGAAGGGGTGGGGGTCTCTAAAAACGAGAGGGATTGACAGAATGACCGCGTCTCTTGGGACCTTTCTTGCGCCACCAGTACCAAAACACAGGGGGGTTCAAGGTCTGTGCTATCTTAGGTACATGAATCAACTAGCCTGTTCATCCCCACCTATCACAGTGGATGCGTTTGAACAGTGGCCTCACTATCCATCAGCAACCCAACCTACTCACAGCATCTCTTAGGTGAGAGTCTGGAAGGTTACCACAGTACAGCATAGCAGTCTCCACTGAGGACCACCCTCCTATCGCTTGTATGGTTGCTAACGGTAATCCCTGCTTGTGCAGTTCAGCTGCCATCATTCTACGTGCATCGTGTAACTGTAGCAGTGGATGTATCTCCTTCAGCCCTCTGTTAATCTTCCAGTTCCTCATGTACTTTCTAGGGACTAGGTACTCTCCTCCCCTTAGTACGTGAATGCACCAGAGTGCTTGTTCGTTAAGAGGTAGTGCAATGTTGTAGCCAGTCTTAGATTGCTGGTAGCTGATGTAGCCGTTGGAGATGTTGTCCTTAGTTAGCGACACAAGGTCAGTGTACCGTACACCTCCTAGACTGTAAGACAGTAACCAGATTCTAGCGTACACATCTCCTGCCCTAGCCTTCTCCTTAATGAGTGGAAGTACCTGTGGTACTCTCCTCCTCACCTTCCTATTCTTAGGTACCTCAAGAGTAGGCTTACCGTAATACCGTAGTATGATGTTGCACACTTGGACTCTGTTACGATGACTAGACGGTGCAGATGCAGGTCTCATGTCTTCGAGTCTCTCATGCAAAAACTTTCGTTCTTGAGACAGTACCGATAATAGCGAAGTGTAGTTACGCAGGGTAGCTGACCTAATGGTACCACGCTTAACCTCTAAGTATCTGGCACCTAACTCAATAAACGCATCCACTGTGATAGGTGGGGATGAACAGGCTAGTTGATTCATGTACCTAAGATAGCACAGACCTTGAACCCCCCTGTGTTTTGGTACTGGTGGCGTAAGAAAGGTCCCAAGAGACGCGGTCATTCTGTCAATCCCTCTCGTTTTTAGAGACCCCCACCCCTTCATGGTGTGTGTGTGGGTGTATGTTGGGTACCGACGTTGTCACTAGGAGGTGCTTCGCACAGTACAATAATTTTT
>JAAGZN010000771.1 GCA_024206165.1 Bacteroidota bacterium | reverse complement strand
AGCCTTAAATGTTTCTATTTACGATTTGATTGAGATTGAGGAGTAAACCTTATAATTTGATTTTTCTCTTTAAATTTGTTTGCTTTGACTTGAAATTTTTGCAGAAATTTTAATGGAAACCTAAAAACTAAAACTGAAAATCTTAAAAAGGTTTGTGACTAAAAAAAAGCGTATGAGAAAGCATGTCAAACTATTGGGGATTTTCAGTTTTTCAAGCTTTAAAAACAATTAAAATCTATGCTTAAAAAGTTTGATAATTCATATTATTTAAGCCTATCAAATAGTGATATTTTAGAATATAAGTTATACTATAAATAGAAGTATAGCATCTGAAACAACCCAATTATAAAAAATTAAAATAGCAAATATATGCTATAAAAAACTCCTGCAAATATTTTTTTATATTTAAGAAAAATAAAAAGAATTACCATTTTAAAATAGATTTATTTTTTTTGATGCTTTAAAAAGGAGGTGATTAAATCTAGAAATATTTGTTTTTGCTCATCAGGGAGTTTAGAAAAGTCTTTAATCTTTTTATATTGAATATCTGTAAAATTAAGATGATAGATTGAGATTAACTTTAATAAACTTGAGACTTTGTAATCATTGCCTTTTTCAATCATAGAAATTGTATTGATAGATAGGTTTGATAAATCGCTAACTTCTTCGAGTGTATAGTTATGCTCTTGTCTTAATTTTTTTAAAAACTTAGAGATTTCTTTTATATTATTCATAGTTTATTATAGTTCCTAATCATTTTTTATAGAGTTATATAATCTTATCTTTTTTCAAGAATATTTTTTACATGCTAAGCCTTAAAATAAGCACAAAAAAATACTGTACATTTGTAATTTATAGTGTAATATAAAAAGGAGATGTCAAATGGAAAGAAAAGAAGAAAGAAGAAGGATTAATACAAGAAGTCATGAGTATTTATATAAAGCTCAATTTTCTTTTAGAAGAAACAAATATGTTTGGTAATGTATATTTTGCCAATTTTTTTTTACTGCAGGGAAAAGCTAGAGAAAGCTGGCTAAAATATATCGTGCCGCAAGAGCTTTTAGTAAATGTCATGAAAACTTATAAAATGTGTACAATGAAAGCAGAGCAAGAGTATAAGCATGAAGGATTAGCCTTTGATGATATTACTGTAAGGTTAAAATCAGCAGTTTCAAATAAAGAATTAGTATTATATTTTTTATTTATATTTATGAAGGGGGATCTTATTTTGGGCTATGGAAAACAAAAAATATGTTTTTTAAATAATAAAACTAATAGGTTTGCAAAAGTGCCTGTTGAGCTTATAGATGGAATGAAAAAAAATATTTATTATTATCTTTATCAGAGTTAAAAAAATGAGCCTATATTCATTACCTCCCTTAATATCAGCTTTACTTTTACTATATTTAGTTGTGGGGATTATTGTTTTATACAAAAAAAAAGAAAATATTAATAAATGTTTATTTATTTTTGCTTTTTTGTCATTTTGGTGGCAATTTTTTTGGTTTATTTTGTTTAATACAAATAGCCCTGGATTAGCAAATATTTTGGTCAAAGTTGGTTATTCCGGTATAGTTTTTCTCCCTCTTGTAGTTAATAATTTATTATTAACTTTTGCCAATAGTAAAAATACAAAAAAGAGGTTATATTTACATTCGTTGATAGCCTTGTTTTTTGTAATAAGCATTTGGACTACTAATTTTTTTGTAAATGGTGTTTATAGTTACTGGTTTGGTTTTTATCCAAAAGCAAGCTGGCTGCATATATTGTATTTAATATGGTTAAGTTATTTATTAGTTGGAGGTCTCTTTAAATTATATGTTTACTATAAAGGTCTAAATAAAAATAAGAGTGAAAAAAATAAATTAAAATTTGTCTGGGTTGGCAGTTTCATTTATGTTTTAGCTTCAATTGATTTTTTATCAAATTATTCTTTAAGTTTATATCCTATAGGCTTTATTTTTATTTTAATAGGTCTTTTTTTATATTCTTATTCAATAGTCAAATATAAGTTAATAAACATATCTTATATAGGCAAATATTTACTATTCCTATCTCTTTATATTATACTGATAATTTTACTACTAACTCCTTTATTTTATCTTAAACAATCATTCTTTTTGATAATTTTATATGTTTTTACCTGTTTTTTAACCTTACCTTTTATTTTTAATTTTATAAAAAGCAAATCAAAGTATTTCTTAGGAGAGAAATTTGAGTATATCCATAAATTAAATACCTTAGAAAACTTACAGAAAAATAGTTTAAAAGACCTTTTAGATTGGCTTAAAAATACTATGAAACTTTCTAGTATTGAGCTTTTTTTAGAAGAGGAAAATAGTTTCTATTCTTATTTAAATAATGAAGAACTCACAAAGAAAAATGAAATATTAAAAATATTTTCTAATCATAATTATTTATTCTTAAATGAAGATGAAACCTTAAAGAAAACCTTTGATTATGAACTGGTTTTGCCTTTATATAGTGATGATGAAATTATAGGTTTATTATTTTTAGGAGAAAAAGAAAACAGCTTTTTTGATGAAATAGATTTAAAAAAACTTAAGAATTTTACAAGTCTTATAGAAAAGTATCTAATTTTTGAGCTGGAAAATAATAAAAAATATTTAGAACTAATGGAGGCTGATGTTAAGTATTTGCTTGAAGCTACCAAAAGAATAGTTGAAATAAAAGAGCTTAAAGAATTAGTTGAAAATATAATGAATATAGTTTTAAGACTAACTAATTCTCAAAAAGCAGGATTTTATTTATTTGAAGATGATTGTTTTAAACTGGAATATAGCAAAAATCTCCATTTACAAGAAATTGAAAAGCAAGATGGACTAATCCAAATTTTAGAGCAGTCTAATAAATATCTAACTGCCCAGAGATTAAAAGATTTTAATGTTGATAATGCACTTAAATCTTTTGATGGTGCTTTAAAAACAATGGAAAACTTAGATGTAGATATAGTCTTTCCCATTTCTGACAATAATTTAATAGGTTTTATAGCTTTGAAAAGACAAAATTTTCTAAGTACCAAAACCTTGCATGATATAAACTTAATAGCTTTTTCAAGTGCAATGGCTATTAAAAATATCATGCTTAACAAAAAAAGTATAAAAGACAGTTTTACCGACTGTTATAATCGCAAATATTTAGATGAAAATATAGGACAGCTAATCTTTAAAACTGCTAATGAAAAAAGGTCATTATTTTTGTTGATGATAGATATAGACAAATTTAAAGAGATAAATGATAGTAAAGGACATAAAGAAGGCGACAGAGTAATAAAAGGAGTAGTTAAAATATTAAATAGCTATAAAAGGGTTTCTGATATATTATTTCGCTATGGAGGAGATGAGTTTACCATGTTGGTAAGGGATGTAGACCTAGAAAGCATTAAAAGTATGGCTAAAAGAATACTCCCCAGTTTAGAGTTAAAGAATTTAGGTGTAACTTTGTCAATAGGCATAAGCTATCTAAAACCAAGAGAAAAAAGATATAAATTAGATGAAATAGAGCATATAAAAGCAGAACTATTAAAAAAAGCAGATGAGAATCTTTTTAAAGCTAAAGCAAAAGGCAGGAATGGGTTTGTGGTTTAACTACATTTATGCAAATCAGAATAAATACTAAAAATTATTATGTGTATTTTGTAATGTATGATATTGATGTTGATTTGTCTTATTAAATTAATCCAAAAGAGAGGTGACTGCCCCACACCCCAGCACCTCGCTTTTGGATTAATTTAATAGACTTAGAATGAAGAGACAAAAAACTCAAAAAAAAAGAGAAATAAGAGTTGAAAATTTCGCCCTCTTTAAAAAATGTAAAGATGGACTGCAAATGCAAAAAAAGTGATGAAAAATTTACATTTTAGATGAGCAACCGCAAAATTTCAAATACAAAAGTGGACTTATAAATTTTATGCGGACATTTCGCATATTCGGCGGTCTGAATCTTTGATTTATCGGTGGATAAATTGCTCCAAACTAAATAGAATAAAAAGAAATAAAAAAAACTTTTAAAAAAAGTATAAAAATGTTATTTATAAATATTAAAAATATAAGAAGAAAAAAATATGGTTTTTAAAAATTTGGGAGATATATCAGTAAAACTTGCAAGGAGTCCTCTTGGGATAATTACATTAGCATTTGTTCTTGTATACGCTATTGCAGGATTGCTAATTGTAAATGGCAATTTACAGCCAAATGAAAGAATAATATTTGTTTGGTTTTTAGTAATATTCCCTTGCATTGTTATTGCAGTATTTTATCTTTTAGTTTCTAAACACAATGATAAATTATATGCTCCATCTGATTTTACTAATGAAGAACATTTTGTAAACATACTAGAATCAAAAATTGAACAATCTCCAAAATTAAATAAATTAGAAGATTTTACAAAACAAATAAAAAAAGAAATAAATAATCAACCACTATATCGTTATACAAAATTATCTGAAAGTGGGAAAATTTTAACTTTACAAATTTTTTCAGATAATAAAATTAATTTGCAACAATATGTACAAGATTTTAATTTTGAGAAAGATGAGGTTAAAAATCAAGCTCAAATTTTAGCCGAATATGGATGGGTTATAAATGACAATATTAATGTTAAAATCACAGAGAAAGGAAAAAAAGAAATAAATACTTTTGAAGATATTTGCTATGCAAGACTGAAGTAGTAAAAAAAACAATATAAGTTAAAATTATTATAAACTTTTATTTATAAAAATGTAGGATTATTTATGATTAATGAAAAAAAATTAGCATTTGATAACATAAGCCGAATTTTTGCTTTTACAAGATATGATATTGAACAACACCAATGCATCAATGATTTATCTTTAAATATACATGGCGAAAATTGGTTTCGTGATATTTTGAATTTGCCGAGGAGCAGTTATTATTATCAAGAAAAAGCAGCAATGCTTTTGATTGAAGATATTTATGAAGATTGTCCTTTTTATGGCGGTCTCAGAATTTATGAAGAATTAAAAGAATCTAAGGTCAAAGTTGGTCGTGATCGAGTCTGAAAATACATGGAAATTTTAGGACTAAAAGCAATTTATCCGACTCAAACAACAAGAATTGCGGATAAGGAGCATAAAAAGGATCCATATTTATTAAAAGATTTAAAAATTACTCGAGCAAATCAAGTATGGGCGACGGAGATCACATATTGAAAATTGCCAAGTGACCATATTTATTCCACGGCGATTATTGATTGGTATTCAAGAAAAATATTAAGTTATCGATTTTCGAATACTCTGGACGCTAAATTTTGCGAGGATGCTTTAAATGAAGCAATAAATTTATACGGCAAGCCGAAAATTTTTAATACAGATCAAGGCTCGCAATATACGAGTAGAAGTTTTATTAATATTTTGAAAAATAATGATATTAAAATTTCGATGGATTCAGTCGGAAGATGGGCAGATAATATCATAATTGAGCGGTTTTGGCGAACGCTAAAATACGAGAATTTTCATCTTTTTAACTATGAAAATTTTAGAGATTTAGAGTTAGGAATTGTGCGCTATCTTGGGTTGTATAATGAACGGCGCAAACATTCAGCATTAGGCTATAAAACGCCTAGTGAAATTTACGGTGCGTTCAAAGAACAAGTCGCGGCTTAGAGGGTATAGTAAAACTAGAAAATCTTTGTCTAGGCTTTTCAGGACAGTATATCTTCTATGTATTTAATCCAATAAATTATCGGCTACAGAGTATTTAGGGTCTTCTATAATATTTACATTAATAATTTTTTCGGCATTTTTTAAGAGTTTAAGGCAATCTTTGCTTAGATATTTTAGCTGTAAGGATTTATTCTGAGCGGCATATCTTTCCGTAATAGTATTAATCGCTTCAATAGCAGAATGATCCCTTACAAATGATTTTTGAAAATTTATTATGACATTTTCCGGATCATTTTTTACATCAAATAATTTTTTAAAACTGGCAACAGAGCAAAAAAACAATGGCCCTTCCAATCGATAAACTTTTGTGCCATCTTTTTTTACCAGAGTTTCAACGCTAATTTTTTTACCCTTTTCCCAAGAAAAAATTAAGGCAGAAACCACGATTCCAATAATCACCGCTAAGGCAAGGTCATGGAAAACGGTAATTAGTGTGACAATCAGTATCACTAAAATATCTTTAAAGGGTATTTTTTTGCCTAGGGATAATGTTTCCCACTCAAAGGTGGCGATTACAACAATAAACATCACACCAACTAAGGCAGCAATGGGAATAATACTTATTAATTTTGAACCAAACATCACAAATCCTAGCAAGGAAATAGCTGCAATAAGACCTGAGAGGCGTTTTCTTGAGCCGGAAGAAATATTAATCATTGATTGTCCAATCATTGCACAGCCACCCATCCCTCCAAAAAAACCAGTGACAACATTGGCTAAACCTTGTCCAACAGATTCCTTATTACTTTTACCGCGGGTATCGGTTATTTCATCGATAAGAGTTAGGGTTAACAATGACTCGATCAATCCAACCAGTGCGGCTATAAAGGCAAAGGGGAAAATAATTTTAAGTAAATCAAAAGAAAGAACTATTTGAGGTAAATGAAATTTTGGAAAGCCTCCAGCAATGTCTCCTTGTGCAAAATCAGCAACAGTTAAAATATTTATGCCAAAGGTTCTTAAATAAAGTGAAATTAATGTTGTCAGTGCAATGGCGACAAGTGAGCTTGGTATAGCCTTTGTTAACTTGGGGAGGTAGTAAATAACAGCCATGGTAAAGAAGACTAAAGCAAGCATCGCTATTAAAGTTGTTCCGCCCATCCACTGTCCATCTATTTTAAACTGCCCAAGTTGGGCCTTAAAAATGATGATTGCAAGCCCATTAACGAATCCCAGCATAACGGGGTGAGGAATCATTCTGGAAAATTTCCCAAGCTTTAACCAGCCAAAAATTATTTGTAAGACGCCCATTAGAATCACACAGGCAAATAGATATTCCACTCCATGCATTTTTACTAAAGGAGCAAGAACAACTGCAATAGCACCGGTCGCTCCTGAGATCATTCCCGGTCTTCCACCAAAGATCGAGGTGATTAAGCCTACAGTAAAGGCGGCATATAAGCCAACTAAGGGTTCTACGCCTGCAACAAAGGCAAAAGCAACGGCTTCTGGAATTAAAGCAAGTGCTACAGTTAATCCAGCTAAAACTTCTATTTTTAAATTTGTATTTTTATAAATATTGAAAATTTTCATGAATATTCTCTTTTTATTTTTTATTTTATTTTGGATTGGATATTAGTATGCTTAGCCAAAATAATAGGTAAGCTTAACATTATATAAAATAATAAAAAAATAATAAGCATTAAAAATAAAAAAAGTTACTTTATTGTTTTTTGTATTTTTTTGACTTTGGCATCATAAATATATTCTTCATAAGTCATGACACGATCAATAAATCCTTTGGGAGTTATTTCAACAATTCTATTTGCCGTAGTATTTTTAAATTCAAAATCCTGTGAAGAAAATAAGATCGCACCAGATGCTTTTATTAAGCCATTGTTTACAGAGGTGATGGATTCGATATCTAAATGGTTGGTCGGTTCATCTAGAATAAGGACATTGGCTCCAGATAACATCATTTTTGAAAACATACAACGGACTTTTTCCCCACCGGATAGGACATTACATTTTTTTAAGGTTTCATCTCCAGAAAATAACATTTTACCTAAAAAACTTCTCATGAAATTTTCGTCTTGTTGGTCTGATGGTGCATATTGTCTTAGCCAATCGATTAATGTTAAATCTTTCTCAAAATATTTGGCATTATCTTTAGGGAAATATGTTTGAGTGGTGGTAACACCCCAGGTAAATGTTCCTTTATCTGGGGTGTCTTCGCCTGCTAGAATGTTAAATAATGCTGAGATTGATAGTTTATCACCGATAAAGGCAATTTTGTCGCCGTTTTCGACTGTTAAAGAAAAGTCTTTAAATAAAAGATTCCCTTCTTGAGACTTTTCAAGGTTTGTGATCGTAAGGACCTTGTCACCGAGGGCTTTACTGGGTTTGAAAACTATATGTGGATATCGTCGTGATGATGGGGTAAAGTCTTCGACAACCAGTTTCTCTAATAAGTTTTTTCGAGAGGTGGCTTGTTTAGATTTAGAAGCATTTGCACTAAACCTTTGGATAAACTGAGTAAGTTCTTCGCGTTTTTCTTCTATTCTTTTGTTTTGATTTTTCATTTGTTCGATGGTAATTTCATTTACTTTTGTCCAAAATGTATAATTGCCGGAATGGATGGTCATAACGCTATGATCGAGATTGATAATATGTGTACAAACATTGTCTAGAAAGTGTCTATCATGAGAAACTAGGATAATGGTGTTTTCGTAAGTAGAGAGAAAGTTTTCAAGCCATAACTTTGTTTTAACATCTAAATTATTTGTAGGCTCATCCATAATTAAGATATCTGGAGAATGGAATAATGCTTGAGCGAGTAAAACTTTAACCTTATCACTCCCAGGCAATTCTTTCATTTTGAGTTCATGGGCCTCTGTGGGAATATCAAGGTTTCTTAATAATTTTTCTGCGTCTATCTCGGCATCCCAGCCATTAAGTTCTCCAAATTCTTCTTCTAGCTTTGATAATTCAATTCCATCTTTTTCATTAAAGTCTTCTTTCGCATAAAAAAATTCTTTTGCTTTAATGATGGAATAAAGTTTATCATGTCCTTGTAAAACTGTTTCTATCACTGTATTTTCATCAAACTCGAAATGGTTTTGTTTTAAGATTTTGAGGCGTTTATTCTTGTCAATACTGATAGATCCAGAACTTTGGGGCAGATCATTGGCAAGGATTTTTAGGAAGCTTGACTTGCCTGAGCCATTTGCACCGATGATGCCGTAACAATTACCTGCTGTAAACTTTAAGGAGACTTCTTTAAAAAGTGTTCTTGAGCCAAATTTTAAGCTTATATTATCTGTTGAAATCATAAATAACCGTCCTTATTTTTTTAAATGTTATAAAGTATACATTGAAGTCTATAAAATTGTAATAGAAAGAAGTATAATTGCCAAATATGAGTAATAAAATAATGCTTTTTACCGATGTTAGTGTTCATCCTAAAACAAAGATTGGGGTGGGTGCTTATTTAATGATTTTAGAACCCAAGTTTGTGGCATGGAGAGAATCTAAAAATATTGTTGCTGATAAAGTGAAGTGTAAAAAATTTTTAGATACTTCATCGACAAAGCTTGAGATCCAAACATTATTATGGGCATTGGATGAATTATATATAAAAAATACTAAAGACCAAGAATATGCGTTAACAATATATACAGATTCGCAGTGTATTGTTTCATTAGATAGTAGGCGAGAGCGGCTAGAGGGAAATAATTATAAAAGCCTTGGGAAGAATCGAGTATTAAATAACGCGGAGTTATATAAAGGTTTTTTTAAATACAGAGACAAAATAAACTTTGAGCTCATTAAAGTTAAAGGACATTTGAAAAAAAAAGATAGAAGTGATTTGGATAAGTTATTTGCCTTGGTTGATCAAGTTGCGAGGAAAACTCTTGGGGCGTTTCATAGTTTAGTCAGATAATTTTTAGGAGCAGTTTGGCTTTTTTTGATTATAGAATACGCTAAAATAGCAATGCTTTTGAGGTTTCATTAATGTATAAGAATTTTAGCGTCATTTTTTTGTGAAAAAAGTAACTTAGATATTATTCTCAGATAAGTTTTGAATATAATTTTGTATTTCTTGGGGTTTATCTGAGATGATAAGATCCAGCTTCTTTTTATCCCGTAACATTTTGATTAAAGGAATGATCTCTTTTTCTAAGTTATTTTCTTCTTGGCTTTTATAAATGATAAGTGGCACTTTTGATTGAATAGAAGAATGAATAACTATTCCTTCGAAGAACTCCTGTAATGTTCCTGATCCTCCTGGGGCATAAATAATTCCTTTTTTACTTTGTTCAAGGAGAACATATTCTCGTTTACCATCATCAAAAAATTTAGCAAAAACATCGGAGAAAACATTCGTAGGCTCTGTGGAAAATGCCCAAGTTGGCACAGCAATTGAAAGCCCTTCTCCTTTATTTTTTTTATAAGGTTTATTCTGATTAATAACTTCAAAAGCTTTGGCTATATAGAGGGGATCTTTTGGTGTTGGTGCTTGTTTTAAAATAGTGAGGGAATCAATGAGTTCTTCTGGGGAATAGCTTGATAAGTAGGCCCCAAAAGAAGCGGCTTCCATCAGTCCGGGACCACCAGCATGAATAATAGAAAATCCTTTTTTTGCGAGCGATTGGCAGAGTAAAGCAACATCTAGAAAAGTTTTATTCTCTCTTGATGTTGAGTAGTGTCCCATAACTCCTATTGTTTTTTTGTTAGTCATATAATTTTGGAGATATAAGTCTATAAATGTATCATGGATATTTTCCATAAAGTAATTCCGCGAGTTTAATTTTCTAACATAGTTAATCACTTTATTATCAAAAGTAGCTGAACCCATATTTTCTTCTTTATAGCCGCCAAACAAATCATCGCGTGTATAAATATTGGTGGGAAAATATCCATCTAAAAAATTATTTGACTTAAATATTTCTAGGGCAGAAGTAATGAAATTTAAAGTAGTTGTTGAAGTGACTTTTGATAACTCAAGAGATCTTTTTTTTTGTTTTTCCATGGAAATCTCCTTAAATAGTTAATGATGATAGATATAATGTTTGAAAGTTTATTTATTATACTAAGAGTAAGCATCTGTCTAGTCAAGTAAAAAATGGTATATTTTTACTGTCTAACTTTTAAAAGACCTCTGCACAACTAAGGTAAGTTTTTTAATGTTAAAAAAAAATCTGTGATTTCCATAAAAAAGATACAAAACAATATTGAATTTTATATAATATGCTCATCAAAAATAATTAATTATTCGAGGTAAAAACATGTCT
>JAAGZN010000770.1 GCA_024206165.1 Bacteroidota bacterium | reverse complement strand
GGTTGCATGTTCAAATCACGTCAGGGTTAGGCAGATTTTAGTTTTTTGGCATATTCTGGTCATTTCTCTTAATAATATTTCAAAATATAATTGGGAAGATTTTTCTTCATTGAGTTCTATGAACTAGGGAAAAGGCACTGTTGAGTAAAAAAGGATATGTTCAGAAATCTTATTCCTGCTCAATGTTGGTGAAGTTTACTTTTTGAAACACGTTTCTAAAATGAATTCTCTTTTGTGCCTTTTTGTCTTTTCGTTAAAGATCAAACGAATGTCAAGTCATTTGTTTATACTGTCTGAGTCTTTGAGTCAACGTTTGTGCAAATGCAGTTTGAAAATTTCTTCGAGTTTGATGAATATAACGACTCTGTGGCGTTTCGCAATGGTTGCGCGTCTGGCTCCAGTCCAGAAGATTGCGTGTTTAAATCACGTCAGGGTCATGCAGGTTTTAATATTTGGGCATATTCTGGCCATTTCTTTTAATAATATTTCAAGATATATTGAGGACGATATTTCTTCATTGAGTTCTGT
>JAAGZN010000769.1 GCA_024206165.1 Bacteroidota bacterium | reverse complement strand
AGCCTTAAATGTTTCTATTTACGATTTGATTGAGATTGAGGAGTAAACCTTATAATTTGATTTTTCTCTTTAAATTTGTTTGCTTTGACTTGAAATTTTTGCAGAAATTTTAATGGAAACCTAAAAACTAAAACTGAAAATGCTTAAAAGTTTGACATGCTTTCTCATACGCTCCAATGAGACCAGTTACAAACTAAAACTTTACCTCTCTAAATGAAATTTAACTAATAAAATAAAACCTATAAAAATTTAATAATCAAAATTAATTTTATAAGAAATCTGGAGAAATTTATTTGAGTTAAAAGCTTCTCGTCTGTAAATATTTTTTATGTAAGCTTAGAAAACTGAAAATCTTAAAAAGTTTTGAAGGGGTTCTTATCCGCTTTATTACCCCATTCATGACAGTTTTGCATATTTACTAACAAGTCAAACGGCTTTCTGTACGAGAAATTTAACTTTTTACCCTTCAAATTTAAGTTCCAAAGTACTAAATTGATTAGAGCCTTCTTTTCATCGATTTTGGAACTTTTTTCAAATAGCTCATAAGCATTAGAGGCTAATTCTAAGACGGTTGAAATGGTTACATTAAAGCTTTCATCTGCCTTTGTGTGTTGCTTTTTAAGTTCTGCTAATTCAAATTGCCTTTGTTTTATTTCAGTACATTTTTTGTCGTAGTCTTCCTTAGTAATACTCTGTTCCAAATAAATATCAAGCAATCTGTCTGCTTTATTTTGTAAATTATTATATTCT
>JAAGZN010000768.1 GCA_024206165.1 Bacteroidota bacterium | reverse complement strand
ATAATTAATTAACTTATTATTCGATAGATGTGCTTTTCATATGTTTTCTGGTTTTATATGCTTATTGCTTCTTTTTTGATTTATACACAACTTAAATTGTGATTTTTAGTTGTGGTTTTGTTTTCTTACAAACACTATTTATAAGAATTCTCTTTTTTTTTAAATAACATATTTCATTATTAGTCAGATTTTTTAATTTAAAATAATCATACAGATTTAGATCTTTAATATTGTATTTAAATATTTGCAAATCTACAAATACAGGATAATTCTTTTCTTTTTCTTTATAGTTTAAGAATTTAGTTTTAAAATAATCTATATAACTTGTTTTGTCATTATTATATTCATTAATAAACTTATTGTTCAAAAATTTTAAATAAGTTGTTTTTCCTGAGTTAGTATCTCCCAATATAAATAATCTTTGTGCATATTTATTTTTTAAGAAAGCATTAATTTTAAAATCTAAAGAAAATCTATGATCCTCTGCCAGATGATCAGATACTGAGTATTTATAATTTGCATTTAATTTATAATCTAAATAATCATCTAATTCTAACTTTTTTGTTATTTCTTTTAAAGAGATATTATGCTTATTTATTTCTTTACATCTTATAGGACTATCTATAAATTTGGTTTTGTTAGCGTTGCATAATAAACTAGAAAATATAGGAATATAAAAAAATAATTTATATGGCTTTATTTTTAAGAGGTTTGTAAAATAATTCAGTGAATAAGAATTATTAATTTGTACTTTGTTAGCTGCTTTTTCATTATTTAAATTTATAGAAATTGAAGAATCTCTATCATTCCTCTTTAAATTATTAATGATAGGTTTATTTCTACTATGCTTAAGTGAAGAGTTTATATTTTTAAAATTTTTATTAACACAGCAAAAACAAAATAATATATTAAATAATATCAAAAACTTATTCATAATGACTTTATCAAGTTTAAATTAAAACTTTAAATAAGGTATATAATAATATTTTGAAAAGAAAATGATATTGAAATATTTAAGAACTGATTATAATTTTTTTATTATTTGACTAAAATTCAAAAAATATTTAAATAAAATGATTAATTAAATTTCATTAAAGTTTTTAAGTTTTGATAAGCTTCTGATATTTCAATGAATTTTTGGGTATACTCTTTTTTATTTTCGGCTTTAGCTTTATCAGGATGATATTTTTTTGCTAATGTTCTATATTGTTTTTTTATATCTTCGGGCTTAGCATCTTCCTTTAATCCTAAAATTTCTAAATACTCTTTTTTAGTTTCTTTATTTGGAGTTTGTTGATTTTTATTTCCTTTCTTAAATTCATTGAGATTTTCTTTCATCAATTTTATATACTCTTGCATTAATTTATCAAGGTCATCATTGAAAATATCTTTATCATCTAATAGCTTATCCAGATTGGCCCAATCTGGAAGACTTTCATCATTTTTATGTTTAGGTTTATTATCATTAGTAATATCTTTATCATCTTTATCAGATGGAAGATTATTTACTATTACATTTGGAGGACCACCATTTGGATATCTTGCTTTTCTCTGTTCTTCATAATCTTTAGATCTCTTATTGAAATTTTGCTGGGTTTGTTGATTTGAAAAAGGATTTTGTTGTCCTTGAGAATTTATTGGACTTGATGAATTTGATTGTGTATTTAAAGGATTACCATCAGAGTTTGTTTGAATTGGGGAATTTGATTGGGTATTTGAAGAATTTCCATCAGAGTTTGTTTGAATTGGGGAATTTGATTGGGTATTTGAAGAATTTCCATCAGAGTTTGTTTGAATTGGGGAATTTGATTGGGT
>JAAGZN010000767.1 GCA_024206165.1 Bacteroidota bacterium | reverse complement strand
ATTATAATATTACTTTCTTATTTTACTTTAAGTCTCCTTTTTAATATTTATTTCTTTTTTTATTTTTTATTGAGTGTATTTGATTACTAATATCTATACATTTGTGCCTGTACTAAATATTTTTAGTATTTTTTTTAATCAATTA
Organism: Bacteroidota bacterium; assembly: GCA_024206165.1. GTDB lineage: Bacteria > Bacteroidota > Bacteroidia > Cytophagales > Amoebophilaceae > JAAGZN01. The sequence continues at coordinate 1,496 of JAAGZN010000767.1, read as the reverse complement.
AAAATATCGTTATGAATAATGTTAAATTTTTCAAGTATTTATATATAGGTATGTTTTCCATTTTTTTTATAAAGTGTAATTTAAAAGATAAAAAAGGTATGTTAAGCATTGATAATTCTTCTACAATAATCATGAATAGCTCGGCTATGGAAGAAAAAGATGAAAAAATAGATACTTCTTATAGAGTTTCTGATGCTGGCAAATGGGTAATAAATGAGTTGAATCATAATAAGATCGCAACTTTGGATGAAGATTTATTGACTTTAATAGAAAATGATAATTTAAATCAAAATGAAATAGATGCATTTGCTTGTTTTTATTCTAGAATAGGCAAAAAATTATTATCTAAGAGTGATGTATTGGAACATATCAATAATGGTTCTAAATATTTATGTGCTGAAGCTTTTACTCATTTTCGTAATAAAAAAAAGAGTCGTGATTTAGGTTTTATAAAAAGTGGTTTTATTGAAATGTGTATGTTTCTTAATACTCGATTTGATGCTGATTCTTTAGAAATTTTTAAAAAATATAATATTGATTATAAAATTGCAAATGAGAATTTGGAGTATATTAAAAATAAGGGTAGTGAAAAAGATATTAAAGATATAAATGAAGTTTATCAAAAGTATGTTATTAAATTGGTTGATTTTAATAACAATAAGTGATAGGTATTAATATTTAAAATACTTTAGTTAATAATTATTTTTGTTGAAATGCCTTCTTGTGCTTTTTGTTAGACTATTGAAGGTTATTTCTTTTTTGATATTGTTTCGATGTCTTTTTTTGTTAGGCCTGTTGTTTTTTTAACAAAATCTAATGTTGCACCATATTTTAACATATTTTTAGCTACAATAGCTTTTTCTTTTTGCATACCTTCTTTTATACCTTTTTTTCTACCTTCGTTTTCAAATTGTTGTGCTAATGACATAACTTTTTCTTCATTTTGGGTTGCTTCCTTTAACAAATTTAATAATTTTTCTTTATTTTTTCCATTATCTACTAAAAAAATATAACTTATTGCTCTATCTAAATATGGAATTTGAGATATGATTGGTTTTAATATTTCTATTTGATTTTCAAACAGCTTTATAAAATCTCTTAGGATTCCGTATTTTAATAGTAATTCTACAAATGCTGCTTTTTCATCTTTTGTTATTTCTTCTTCTTTATTGGATTGTAAATCTATTACATGGATTTTCCTAAACATTAGATCTTTTGCTAATTCTGGCTTTTCAAATATTTCTAACAGGTTATGTGGACCTGTATATGGTTTTTTTCCTGCATATATTAGGATGTTTAATATTATTGGGGCTTTTGTTGTTTTCTTTTCTTTCATGTGTTGACGGATTAGGGATGTGTTATATTCTAGCAAGCGAATTCCCATATGTCTATCATTTGTACTTTGATGTTCTAAGATTGTATATATGTAGGCATTTGAGCCATCTATCTTTGTTTTGAATATTAGATCTGAGTGTTTATCTGTGTATTCTTCTGTT
>JAAGZN010000766.1 GCA_024206165.1 Bacteroidota bacterium | reverse complement strand
TGATGTGGATTATTGATAACTTTTAATTATTTTAATTTTTAATTGCTAAAAGTTAACAACATTCCACATCTAATATTAATATTATTATAAAAATAAAAAATTAATATTATTTCGCTTAGACAGACTTGCGTTTACAGACCCCCTTTTGATTATTTTCTTTAATATTTTTGTCTTTAATTTTCTTAAAATTTCTTTTTAGAGGGTACTAGCGATTCTCCCTATTTCCTTTTAAATTTAGTTTTTTTGATAAAGTTCTATTGTTATTATTGGCTGCAATCCAAATTACACCTACATCAACATATTTTGAGCCTCCATCAGGTCCTGCTATTCCTGTAATACCAAAACCAATATTTGTATTCATCAATAATCTTATATTTTGAGCCATCGTCAATGCAACTTCTCTGCTGACAACACCATGGCATTCTATCAATGTCTCTGAAATTTTTAATAAATTAATTTTAATACTTTTATCATATGCTATTATAGATCCCTTATAAAATTCTGAAATTCCAGGAATAGTGGTTAATAAATAAGATATATAACCACCAGTACAACTTTCTGCTAAGGAAATTGTTGATTTATTACTTTTCAATGATTTATATATATTTAAAATGAATTCTTGATTTTTTTCGATCATCTTCTTTTTAAAACTCTAAAAGAATAATTATATTCATTTCTTTCATCAGCTAGATGCTTCTCAAACTTGATTTCTTTCCATAGTTTACCATCGAATTCGGGAAAAAAAGCATCTCCATTAACATGACATTCTATTTCTGTAATATACATAAAATCTGCAATTGGAATACTTAAAGCATAAATTTGTTGTCCTCCTATGATAAAAGCTTCTTTTTCTCCTGCTTCTTCAGTTATTCTTAGAGCCTTTTCTATACTAGAAGTTAATATTACTCCTTCAGGAACTTCATATATTGGATTTCTTGAAATAACTATAGAAGTTCTATTAGGTAAAGGTCTTTTATCAATGGAATCAAAAGTTTTTCTTCCCATTATTATATAATGACCTTCAGTAACATTTTTGAAATATTGTAGATCAGAGGGTATTTTCCATGGTATTTTTCCTTCAAATCCTATTACATTATTTTCAGAACGAGCAGCTATAATACTAATTTTCATTTTCTAAATAAATTGTAAAGTTTAATAAATGATTATGACTTATTTTATAATTATAAATTTAAATAAAATCTAGTATATTGTAATGAATATAATTATTATATTTTATATTAATTAAGCATAAATATTGATTTCAATTTAATAATATCAATCCAAAAATACATATCATTGGTTTAAAATTTGCCAAAATAAATGATTATCCGAATAATAATCTAATTTGATTAGAATAATAAAATTTGTAAATTGCTATAAATATCTAATTTTTATTATTAAGATCAGATAAAGGAATAATAAAGACTAAAAAGAATATGAAAATTACCCCAATAGAAATTAGACAGAAAGATTTTGAAAAGAGTTTTAGAGGTTACAATATAGAGGAAGTCGATGCTTTTTTATATTCATTATCATTAGCTTGGCAAAAATTAAGAGATGATTTTGACAAAAAAGAAAATAAGATAGATAAGCTTACTAAAGAATTAAAAAGAGTTAAAAAACTAGAAGAAGCTTTAGTAAAAAACATTGAAATTTCTAAAGATACCGCAGATTCTATCATTAAAAATGCAGAGGTTGAAGCTAAAAAAATAATTTTTGAACAACAAGAAAATACATTATTAAAAGAGTTAAAAGATATTAAGAATATTTTAAAAATGTTAAATTTTGAATCAAATAAGGTATAAATCTATTGTATTTTATACTGTTTTAATAATACTTCATAAATTATATATAGTGTTTGTAAGAAAACAAAACCACAACTAAAAATCACAATTTAAGTTGTGTATAAATCAAAAAAGAAGCAATAAGCATATAAAACCAGAAAACATATGAAAAGCACATCTATCGAATAATAAGTTAATTAAT
>JAAGZN010000765.1 GCA_024206165.1 Bacteroidota bacterium | reverse complement strand
TTCTGAGGAAAATATAGGGACGATTAACTAATTTATTATATAGATTCATATCAGATTAATTTAATTTTTGATGCAATATAATAATTAAAGCTTAAATCAAGGATTTTTTATATCAATAAGGACTTTTGCAGCGCCTCCATTGGATATTTATTTAAAATTTTAGTCTCTTCAGAAATAGAAATTATTGATAAGGATAAAAATTCTATAGTAAATTATATAGAGCCAGATAAGACATTCAAAAAAAATAAATTTTATCCAAAACCTTATGGAAGTATTTTCATGGGACCTTGTGTTTCTATTTATAATATCTATTTTAAAATTTATATAGAAGCTCCTCTAGAAAGTTTTTGGATTAAAAAAAATAAATCTAGAGAATCTATTATTGAAGACGCAATGATAAAAAAAGAATATCTTCAAGAGTTAAGAATTCATGCATATCCAGATGCTATTATCTCTGTTGGTATAGACATATTAAATTTTATTCGTGATATAACAAAAAAACAAAAAAAAATTTAATATGATAACACAAAGAGAGTATTATAAAAATTTTAGATTACAAAGTATATCTACAAAAATCTTAAAAATTGATGAAGATGATTTATGAAACTATTTTATTCTTGAAGCAACTATCTTTCATCCTCATGGTGGAGGACAGCCAAGTGATGAAGACCATATCATTTATAATAATTAAAAATTTGAAATCATAAATCTCAAAATGCAAGAATATTATATAAAGCATAATATAAAAGAAAAATAGATGAAGATTGGATTCATCAAACTGTATAGTTTAAAATTGATCTAGAAAAAAGAAATTTATTTTCTAAATACCACATAGCAGGACATATAATATCACTATTGTTCATAAGATATATCTTAATCTAGAAGCTTATAAAGGCAATTTTTTTCTTAATCAAGCTTATGAGTCGTATTTAACATTAAAAATCAGAATCCTTTAGAAGCAACAAAAGAAGACCTTTTAAATATAAAGGGTCTGTAAACGCAAGTCTGTCTAAGCGAAATAATATTAATTTTTTATTTTTATAATAATATTAATATTAGATGTGGAATGTTGTTAACTTTTAGCAATTAAAAATTAAAATAATTAAAAGTTATCAATAATCCACATCA
>JAAGZN010000764.1 GCA_024206165.1 Bacteroidota bacterium | reverse complement strand
GGAGCTGTACGGTCCAGGAACGTGTATGAATGTACGGGTCCTCTGGACCTGCCAAGCCAAGAGGAGAAGAAAAAAAAAAAAAAGCCCCCCCCCAAAATTTTTAGGGTTCGCTTCATTATCCTGATAGCGGGAAAAAACACACAAACAAAAAAACCAAAAAACAAACCATCAATCAATCAGGATTTGTGGATTCGTTAGGGTAAAAGTAGCGTTGTCTAACGCAACAACCACTCCCTGTCGTTAGGTTGTGCACCGGCGCTATCAGTCGTCTTACATGCAACCGGAAATAGATCTAACCACGTGTGGCGGCGGCGGTCGGGTGGGTTAATTGCCCTGCGACCCTCTTAGACAAAACGACGCTCAATGTGCGTCAGACAACAATGCTGCCTCCCTCCTCACCAACTCCGCCCTGTGGCTCCTGGACACCGTGTTAGCAGCAAAGTCTCCGATGTAGCCATTACAAGAAAGGGAAGGCCTCAAAAACGGACGAAAATCAGGAAAATCAGCCAAAAAACGGACGAAAACGGACGAAAACGGCCAAAAAAACGGCCAAAAAACGGACGAAAACGGACGAAAACGGACGAAAATCAGGAAAATCAGCCAAAAAACGGTGGATTTTTCTTCTTCACCTTATTCAGAAATGTCAAAAATGCCCAACAAATGGCCAAAAATTGACAAAAAACGGTGGAAATGGGTCAAAAATGGCCAAAAACGGAGGGAATACGGAAGGATTTAGCATTTCTTCTGTATACGGAGGAATCCTCTGTAAAACGGAGGCAGTCCCTCCTCCCCTCCGTCCCTCTGTCCCTCCGTCCCTCCGTCCCTCCGTCCCTCCGTCCCTCCGTCCCTCCCTCTATCGATCCCTCCCTCCCCTCCATCTTAAAGGGAAGATTCTGGCAGTTAGGCCTCCCCTCTAAGGGTCCTTTATCATAAAGTGCTCTTGTGTTGGCTTTGAGAAGTAGGGGAAAGTACCTGACCGCATCAATTAGCCCGTTTTTTTCGGCCCAACCGCCCACTCGATCATCGAGAAAACGGACGTCCTCCTCCATTAAGAAAGCCTTGGAGCCCCCGGGACCTGGAGCAGACACTCCCTGTCCCTGTCCCTGTCCCTGTCCCTCCCCTCCATCTCTCCCTCTATCCCTCTATCCCTCCCCCAGGCGGCACCACCAAGTGCACCATCCAGATGGCCAAGGCAGGCGCCCACGTCTGCATCAACTGCAACTTCGACCCCTTAATCTCCAACAATTGGATCAAGAAAATAAATGATTTGTTTAATTTTTCTACAATGCTGTTTAAACTGAGATAAATATTGGCCCAACTCTACTCTCACGGCGATTTTCGCGAAGGAGCACGGACGAGGAGCACGGAGGACAACTGGAATTCTAAGGGTGACCCTCATGGGAATTTAGGGGGCATACCTTGACACGGGATTTTAGGGGGCATACCTTGACACAAAATGAAATGAGGCATGTATTTGGAAACTGCAACTTATTTGTAGAAAAATAACTCAACGAGAGAAACTTGTAGGTAAGAGTACTGGGTGAAGATGTACTTCACGGTGAACATGACGAGCTGGATGTACTTGACGTACAGCTGGATGTACCCGTCGTAGGGCTGGATGTACTTGACGTAGGGCTCGATATACTTGGTGTTGATATAGGCAGCCAAGATGGAACCTGGAGGGAAATATTATTTTTCGGGAGAAAAGTAGGGGCCAACTCACCAGGATCACATCTCTTCATGTACTTGACCTAGCGCTGGATGTACTGGACGTAGGGCTGGATGTTCTTGACGTAGGGCTTGACGTAGGGCTTGACGTAGGGCTTGACGTAGGGCTTGACGTAGGGCTTGACGTAGGGCTTGACGTAGTGCTGGATGTACTTGACGTAGGTCTGGATGTTCTTGACGTAGGGCTTGACGTAGGGCTTGACGTAGGGCTTGACGTAGGGCTTGATGTACTTGACGTAGGGCTCTATATACTAGATGTTCTTGTAGAAGCAGTAGAAGCCG
>JAAGZN010000763.1 GCA_024206165.1 Bacteroidota bacterium | reverse complement strand
GGAGATATCCAAACTTCCCCTAAACGACGCCCTTCGGATCGAATAAAACGATTCCGTTTGCTCTAAAACGTTGTTAACAGTTGTATTACCACAGTTCCGTCCGTGGGAACAGCCTAGAGCTTATTACACCGAGGGTTTCTTATAGTTCCCAATGAAACTTAGTAAAAACTTAGCCCGCAATTAGAGCTCAGCCCAATTTCTTATAAAGTACGCCTTTCGCATGGAATAAAACGATTCTGTTTGCTTTAAAACGTTGTGAACATACATATTACATCAGTTCTGTTCATGGGAACAGCCTATAACTTATTACTCCGAGGGTGTCTTATAGTTCCCCATAAAACTTAGTTAAAAGTTAGCCCTGCAATAAGACTTCACCTTAATTCCTTATAAAATGCGCCTATCGCATGGAATAAAACGATTCCATTTCCTCTAAAACGTTGTAAACATAGGTATTACAACAGTTCTGTCCATGGAAACAGCATAGAATTTATTACACCGAGGGTTTCTTATAGTTCCCCATGAAACTTAGTGAAAACTTAGCCCCGCAATAAGAGTTCACCTTAATTT
>JAAGZN010000762.1 GCA_024206165.1 Bacteroidota bacterium | reverse complement strand
CACCTTAATCTCTTAAAAAATGCGCCTTTCGCATGGTATAAAACGATTCCGTTTCCTCTAGAACGTTGTAAACATAAGTATTACAACAGTTCTGTCCATGGGAACAGCTTAAAACTTATTACATTGAGGGATTCTTATAGTCTTCCATGAAACTTAGTAAATACTTATTTCTACAATAAGAGTTCACCTTAATTTTATATAAAGTACGCTTTTTGCATGGAATAAAACGGTTTTCTTTGCTCTAAAACGTGGTAAACATATGTATTACAAGAGTTCTGTTCATGGTAAGAGCCTGGAAATTATTACACGGAAGGTTTCCTAGAGCTCCCAATAAGACTTAGTGAAAACTTGGCCTCGCAATAAGAGTTCACCTTAATTTCTAATAAAGTACACCTTTCGCATGGAATAAAACGATTCCTTTTGCTCTAAAACGTTTAAAACATAGGTGTTACAACAGTTCTATTTATTGGAAGAGCGTAGAACTTATTACATCGAGGGTTTCCTATAGTTCCCCTTAAGACTTTGTGAAAACTCAGCCTAGCAATAAGAGTTCACCTTAATTT
>JAAGZN010000761.1 GCA_024206165.1 Bacteroidota bacterium | reverse complement strand
GTCTGGTACCGGGGCGGCCGTAAGGCCGCTTGTTTGTTTGTATTAGTTAAATATTATTTATTCCAATTGACCAGTTATAGGCCTATTTTTTATACAGACAAAAAAGGGGAACCACTGTCACTCCAATTTTTTTTGTCAATTCATATTTTGGGTTGGTACACACTCACAAAAAAAATTGGGAGTGACAGGAGTTCCCCTTTTAATACTTGATTGGAGTACTATTCTCCTAGTAAAACAGGTCGTCTTCCCTCCCTGCTGGCCAGAGACTGGCCCAGTAGGACGAGTTGACTGCCCTGGGACCAGGTGGGAGGGATCCTGCCATCCTATTGGTCGGCTGTCCGGCCCGGGTGCCATCCTGCAGGAGGGGAGGGTCCCAGGGGACCAGGTAGGAGGACAAGTTAACTCCCCTGGGACCATGAGACGGCCTCAGGGGCCTCCGGGGATGCTCAGGAGGCCTCAGGGCCGCTCAGGGGACCATAGGGGCCGCTCAGGGAACCTCAAGGGCCGCTCAGGGGGCCTCAGGGGCCCATCATGGGGCCTCAGGGCCTCTATTGCCGCCTCCTTTAGTACACTGTTCCAGTGTGCAGTGCAGTGCAGTGCAGTGCAGTGCAGTGCAGTGCATTATACCCCTCTAGAGCCCGAGTATCGGGAGGCCAATATAGACCTGGTGCTGTCTGGGTATAATGCCAGTGTGACACAGCTGCCTCGAGCAATATTTTC
>JAAGZN010000760.1 GCA_024206165.1 Bacteroidota bacterium | reverse complement strand
TAATTCCTTATAAAGATTTGGAAGTAATTCCATTTGTTCTTCAAAAAATTGACTATCTTTTTTAAGTAATGTGTTTGTTATAAAACCACAACCATAACATTGATAGTTTTTAATTTTTTCATTTACTTCTTGAACGTAGCATCCATCTGATCCACATCTATCGCAAATAATTAAATTGTCTGTCATAATTTATTGTTTTTGTACTTCCAAATATATCCTCCGGAAGTTTTTGATCTGTTTTTTAAATTTTCGTTTATTCCTTTAATGTTAAGTGCTTTACTAGCTTGAGTTATAGTATCCCACTCTTTAATAAAATTCCCGTCAATATCGTATTGAAGGATTGATTTTCCAAATTTGTTTTTACTTTCTTCACTCCATTTCCCCCCTTTATTAGGGCTAATTCTACCTTTAAGGGTTTTTGATTGTTTTTCTTTTGATTCATCACTTCTTACCCTACCCAGATGTATTTTTCTTACTTTATCCCCAAACCCCTTAGGTTTTGGTTTTTGATTAGCAATACTAATTTTTTTATTCCTCTCGGGGGTGAAAATTTTTGCTTTAATTTCATTCATTTCTTTTGCGGTTTTATTTGCAAAAGGGTTAACACCTCTTTTTCTATTATCTTCAAGATTATAAAAATCTTTACATTTAAGGGCATTTAAACTTTCAATCCACCAACTTTCCCTAAGTTCTAATTCTTCAATTGATGAACATTCTTCAAGTATGTGTTTTTTAAAGTTTTCCCTACCATATTTTTTTATGGCTTTAACGATTAAAGTTCCACTACCTAAATATTTGGGATTGTTTTTACTATCCATCCCAACATACTTTTTACCATTGATTAAATTTTCTATTAAATATACTACCATTATATGTTATTTAGTTATACATATGTGGTAGGTGTAGAAATGACACACTTATATGTAAAATAGAGTATCTAAACCACAACGATCACATATTATTAAGTTATCCATATTATTTTAATGTTGGTAGTTCTAATTTTTTTAGTTTTGGTATATTCAATTTAGGTAAATTTAATTCAACTTGGGTAGGAACCTTTACATTTTCATCCATAATTTGTAAAAT
>JAAGZN010000054.1 GCA_024206165.1 Bacteroidota bacterium | reverse complement strand
TCGTTTTATTCCATGCCAATTGCGTACTTTATCAGAAATTAAGGTGAAATCTTATTGCACGGCTAATTTTTCACTAAATCTTATGGGGAACTATAAGAAACCCTCGGTGGAATAAGTTCTATGCTGTTCCCATTGACAGAACTGTTGTAATACCTATTTTTACATCGTCTTAGATCAAACAGAATCGTTTTATTCCATGCGAAAGGCGCACTTTATTACAAATTAAGGTGAACTTTTATTGCTAGGCTTAGTTTTCACTAAGTCTTAAGAGGAACTATAGGAAACCCTCGGTGTAATAAGTTCTAGGCTCTTCCATTGAACAGAACTGTTGTAATACGTATGTTTACAACGTTTTAAAGGAAACGGAATCGTTTTATTCCATGCGAAAGGCGCATTTTATAAGGAATTAAGGTGAACTCTTATTGCTGGGCTAAGTTTTAACTAAGTTTTATGGGGAACTATAAGACACCCTCGGAATAATAAGTTATAGGTTGTTCCCAGTAACAGTGATGTTGTAATACATTTGGTTAATACGTTTTAGAGGAAACGGAATCGTTTTATTCCATGCAAAAGGCGTACTTTATGAAAAATGAAGGTGATCTCTTATTGTAGGGCTAAGTTTTCACTAAG
>JAAGZN010000759.1 GCA_024206165.1 Bacteroidota bacterium | reverse complement strand
GCAAAGCCGGACACGGCCAATCTTTCACTCTTTTTAGCAACTTAAAGATAAGTTTGAAACTTTTCCTCCCGGCTGTGAGTTGACAAAACCCAGGCCGTGCCAATTCTGCAAAAAAAACCGGGTCACCAAAGCAAATTCGGCCGTACTAGGGTCGGGCAGGAAAATACTCCGCCATACGGCATGTCCCACCGCCAACTGTTGGAGTGCCTCTGGCCGCCGGGACTGCTGCCAGGCTAGGATAGATTTCTGCACTCCAACAGTTGGCCAAGCTATCTATGTCCCCTGGGACCTGGGGCTCCGGCCACATGCCTGGAGTGGCCAGTCTGTGTGCGGGAGTGGGAGTGACTCTACAACTTTCAAACACTCTAAGGAAGCCGAGGCCTTCCAGGGGAAACCGAGGTGGAAGTGAAGTCAAGAAGATTTGAAGGCCTTGGTAATCCCGACCTGTTGGTGCCAGTTTACACACTTTTCACACCCAGTAAGTGCCTCAAATAGCAAACATTGTGATTTTTTCAAGTTCGGAGGCCATTTTGGGGTCTGTAATGGGTCTTAGAAATAAAATGCTTTTGTAAGGAAGCTAAAGGATGGAATAGAGCTCCATATGCGACCACCCATGACCCAGTGCCATGTCTGGGTGATGCCCCAGGAGCTTTGCCGCAAAAATCATGATTTTTTCGGCCAATTGAGTGGGGACGATATGACCAGCAGCTCCAGTCCTCTCCCAGGACTGTGCGGCCACCAGTGCCATATTAGAAAGCAAAGTAAGAATCCAGCTATAATTCAATCACATCTAAGTTAGGGTTGAGCACTACTGTCATCAACATTCTACAGTCATATTTATTTAGCAATGTGTGATATATTCATCGCCCCTTTCCCTTTCCCCCAGCCTTCCCTATTTCACCCCAGAGCAAGCAGTCTACAAAACCTGCAAGAAAGAGGTCATAATTCATCTGCCTCAGGAGATGCCTGTGTCAGCTACAAGTATGTCCAGGCTGCCACCTGAGCTGGCAGAGTTAATGCCTGGCCCCATAGTGCACTACTGATCGTCGACTACAGGAGATG
>JAAGZN010000758.1 GCA_024206165.1 Bacteroidota bacterium | reverse complement strand
TATATTATAATATATTATAAAAAAAACACAATCGGCATCTATCACTAATAAAATAGGTTGAGATAAAATAAGAAAACCTATTTTGATAATAAAAATTTGATGCTAAAATACAGAAATTTAGGTGTTTTCTATCTGACACTACCTAGAGGTCCTCCTTGAGAATGACCTATGCAATTTATTGGTAGGTTATTATATTTTTTAAGATATTTTATAAAATCTGCGAAAAAATATATTATTCTTTCCTCTAGAATTAATGAAACTCCACAACCATATTTAATTTTGTTATTATCTATAAAAAAAGATGATTTCAAACTTTTTCTAATATATTTTGAATCATCTGCATCTTCTCTTGTCATTCCAGGAAAATAAAAAATTATATTTGTAAATTGACAAGGCAATTTTGAAGTTGATAATGATATTGCAACTTTATTAGAATTATTAGAATAATTTTTATATTTATTATGAACCATTTCTTTCTCATCATACAATAACAGTTCTGTGCTTTGTTTTTGATCATTCTCTTGTATTTCGGAATTTTTCTCCAATTGATTTATATGAGTAATAGCTTTATTTATATTATTAGGAAATTTCTGAGATACTTCTAAGCTTATAGTTTCATCAAATCCCATATTTAATAATTTTTGGTAAATTCCTAAGAATTGATTTTTTATTTTGGAAAAAGTTCTTTCAGTTGAACAGATTTTACAGTTTTTACTTTTAAAATTATTAATGAAAGTGCAAGCATTACAATCCCAGGTTGATTTTTGCATTCTTAAGGACTTATCATTTCTAGAACATCCTATTGTTAATAATAAAACCGAATAGATAATTGTTGTGATTTTAAGTATTCTCATTACAAATAATTTAGAAAGATTAAACATAGTTGATTTGTGGCAGTAATGTTATAGAATTCAAAATTGAATTGCTATAAAAATGATAATATTTATGATATAATATTAATTTTTAAAAGTAATATCATTTAAAATATTAAATATTATATCATATAATTTAAATATATTAAGTATTATTTTAAATTTAGATCTGATTAAAATTATGATCAAGAAATAGATATTTCGCTTTGCTCAATATTGTAAAAGTCAAGTAATTCGTTGACAAAATTATTCCTTTTATTAAAAAATATGACAAATTAGATTTTAGCACTTATCATATATAATAAGCATTAATATTATTTTTTTTGTATTTTAGTTAATTAATAAAAAAGAAAGAGAGTTCAAAACAGATCAAATTATCTATCAAAATTAATATTCAATGAAAAACATTAGAAACTTTTGCATAATAGCCCATATAGATCATGGAAAAAGCACATTAGCAGATAGATTATTAGAATGTACACAAACGATCTCTTCCAGAGATATGCAATCTCAGCTTTTAGATACTATGGATCTAGAGAGAGAAAGAGGGATAACAATAAAGAGTCATGCTATACAAATGGAATATCTTTATGAAGGTACTAACTATATACTTAACTTGATAGATACACCAGGCCATGTTGATTTTTCATATGAAGTTTCAAGATCTATAACTGCATGTGAAGGCGCTCTTTTAGTAGTCGATGCATCTCAAGGAATAGAAGCTCAAACAATTTCAAACTTATATTTAGCTATAGATCAAGGATTAGAAATAATTCCAGTATTAAATAAAATAGATCTTCCCGGAGCGATGATTGAAGAAGTGACAGATGAAATAGTAGATTTAATAGGTTGTGATAGAGAAAGCATTATTAAAGCAAGTGCTAAAGAAGGTTTAGGAATAGATAAAATATTGTCATCAATAATAAATATAATCCCTTCTCCAATTGGCGATCCTAATAAGCCTCTTCAAGCAATGATATTTGATTCTGTTTATAATACTTTTAGAGGAATTGAAGTATATTTTAGGATCTTTAATGGTACTTTAAAAACAAAAGACAAGATAAAATTTATAAGCACAGGAAATACATATTTTGCTGAAGAAATTGGGGTATTAAAATTAAATCAGGTATCTAAACAAGAAATGAAGGCTGGAGATGTTGGATATTTAATATCAGGCATAAAAAAAGCAAGCGAAGTAAAAGTAGGTGATACCATAACAATAGCAGACAATCCATGTAAAGAAAGCATTAAAGGATTTGAAGATGTAAAACCAATGATTTTTGCTGGTATTTATCCTGTAGATACTTCTGAATATGAAGATCTTAGAGATACAATGGAAAAATTACAATTGAATGACGCCTCTTTGATTTGGGAACCTGAAACATCTTTAGCTTTAGGTTTTGGTTTTAGATGCGGCTTTTTAGGAATGCTTCATATGGATATTATTCAAGAAAGGCTTGAAAGAGAATTTAATATGAATGTAATTACTACAGTACCTTCTGTCCAATTTAGAATAATAGAAAATGATGGCACTATTACAAGAGTAAATTCTCCTGCTGAAATGCCAGATCCCAATACAATAAGTCATCTTGAAGAGCCTGTTATGAATGTTCAAATAATTACTAAATCAGATTATATTGGAGCTGTGATGAATTTATGCATTGAAAGAAGGGGAAAGATAAAAAATCAAGTTTATTTGACAACTGATAGAGTTGAATTAACTTTTGAATTGCCTTTAGCAGAAATAGTTTTTGACTTTTTTGATAAACTTAAAACTATTTCAAGAGGCTATGCTTCTTTAGATTATGATTTATTAGGATATCAAAAATCCAACATGGTAAAATTAGATATTCTTCTAAATGGAGATAAAGTTGATGCTTTATCAGCAGTAGTTCATAGAGATAAAGCTTATGATTGGGGGAAAAAATTATGTGGTAAATTAAAAGAGCTTTTACCAAGACAAATGTTTGAAGTTGCTATACAAGCATCTATAGGCATGAAAGTGATTGCTAGAGAGACTGTTAAAGCATTAAGAAAAAATGTAACTGCTAAATGTTATGGTGGAGATATTTCTAGGAAGAGAAAATTATTAGAAAAACAGAAGAAAGGAAAGAAAAGAATGAGACAAGTTGGTAATATAGAAATACCTCAAGAAGCATTTTTAGCTGTTTTAAAAATAGATACATAAAGTCTAATAATTAAAATACTATATCAAATTATATATTTGGCATTGTTAATTTAAAATAGGTCTTAAGGTTTTTCGCAAAATAATTCTTCATTTTAAAAATTATTTTGAAGTTTTAAAATACAGAATTTATAAATAACTATACTAAGTTAACAATGCCATATATTTTATAAAGTTATAATAAATTACTGTTTAATTACTTTAATAATATAGACCTTCATAAAAAAGTCAATTTCAAATTATTTTTAAAATTTATTCATTGGAATAGCAAATTATATTTAATATCATCGTATCAATAATTAAACATTAAATATAACATTACATCTTCTCATCATGAATAATATAAAAACTCTATATTCTTATATTTTGATTATAGTATTATTACTAAGTTGTTCTTACAATAAAGAAAGGTTTATGATGCAAAACTCAAACTGTAATTGGGATTGTGAAGCTTGTACTTTTACTAATACTCCTAAATCTGAAACCTGCATAATGTGCACCACTGAAAGAAATTATCCAAAACCAAAAAAGATAAAAAAGAAGAAGAAACAAATAGAAAATGAAATAGATCTAAATATTTATCAAAAATTGCTAAATATGGGGTATGAGGATAAATTAAGCTTAGATGCCGCTCAAAAATTTCCAAATGACTTAAATAAAGCTATTAATTTTATTAATGAAGAAGCAGATTTTAATTCAGTAGATAACAATTGGATATGTCATCAATGTACTTTAGTCAATGAAATAAAAAATAAAAATTGTATAGTCTGCAATCAACCTCAAAATAATAATGAAAATATAAATGAATGTTTTTATGAACAAAAAGAAATTCAAAATGGGCCAATTAATAATGAAAATCAATATTATATTGAAATAGATAACAATTACAATAGTATTCCTAATAAAAAAGAAGGAAAAATAAATAAAGTCGAAGAGAAAGGTAATTATAATGGCTATATAAATGATGAAAATTGTCCCGATATGGATATATCAGATAATAATGATCAAATAAAATCTTGGAAATGTAATTATTGCAATCTTATAAATCCTTTCGAAGAATCTGTTTGCAGAAAATGTCAATATAATGAAGAAAATGATGAAAATAATATTTTCATAAATAATCAATATCTAAATAATATCGAAAATGAACAAAAACAAAATATAATTTATACAATACCTATTAAAAACTTAAGCGGACAAAGTAATGATGAAAATAGTGATAGTGATAGTGATAATGATAGTGAAAGTAAATCTAATGAATCTGATGATAAAAATAATATAAAAAAAATAAATGTGTCATTATTAAAAATGAATAAATTTAAAAATTGGAATTTTATTTCTCATTTAGATGAATTTATAAATGTAAGCAAAGATCTAATAAAGCAACCACAAAATTTGACATATCCCATTGAGTCTATAATTAAAGTATTTAAGATCTTAAAAATCAAATGTGATTATAATGAGTTTATACAGAATTGTTTTAACTTTAATAATATTAATAAAAGAGACTTAAAGCATGATAATAATTCAGATTTAAAAATTACTTTTTCTTTTGGAGATCTTACTTTTAATATTGATACTAATAAAAAATTTAATCAAAATAACTTATCATTTCAAAATTTAGTTTTATCAATAAATAATAATTATTTATCAAATCAAAAATATAAAGCAATACTTATTAATAAAGAAGAATTTTATGATTATAAAAAGGAAATTGATAAATGTATTCGTAAAAAGATAGTAATCATTCCATATTTAAGCAAAGATAAAGATTTTTGTATAATATGTGGTGGTACTAGTTCTGATATTAACAAAAGGGAATATTATGAATATTTAATACTAAAAAATGATCAAGAATTTTATACTTACACTTCTGATCAATTAAAAGAATCAACAATTAATAAGTCAAAATCTTCAATTAATATTATGCCATTCAGTCAATCAAATTTAAGATTGGAGAAATATAATATGATTGAATTTATTGAAAGATGATTTTAAAGAAAATATAATAATCATAAATTTTTAAAATCTAAGAATAGTCAGTTGTAGAATCTGAATCTGACTCAACAATATCCTCACTTTCACTATAAGAAGAAATATAATCACTATTTTCATCATCACTATAATTATAAAGTTGCAGTTGCGTCATTCCTGAATCACTATATCCTCTATGACCACAAGGGCCTATTATACACCTACAAATACAGCAAATGCAGCATAATCCTAAAATCATAATAGGATACCTAACAAAATAATCTCCGACCCAAACAACTCCTATAAAATATGTGCAATCCATGCCATCTGGTTTTGGCAACTCTATAATATCTTTTACATATACACATTTTTCTGCTTCAGTCAGATTTTTAAAATGTTGATATTCTTCAGAATAATTTGTGCTCAATAAGTATCTATTGGTTTTAAAGAAAGAATTACTAAAAACATTTTTTTCATCAATGTTAAATTTATAATCATCTGCATAAATTGTTAATAATAAATAACATGATTGATTATTATGAGTTTTTAAATTTAATTTTTTACATGTTTCTTGATTTTCAAAAATTAATTTTTCTTTATATATCTTAAGTGATTTTTCATTTGATTGAAATCTTATAATTTTTTGTTCTTCTGTTGTTTTGAATGGTTTTTTTTCAAAAAATTCTTGATAAGAAAAAGAATCTAAATATTTTTTATTTTGAATTAAAGTATTATTTAAATTTGTATTTGAATTATAATTAAAAACTTTATCATTTAAATTATATTGAAAAAAAACATTATTTTCATAAATAGGATTTAAAGAAGTATTGTTTTGGTGTTCAGCTTTAACAAAATTATTTTTTACTTTATATTTAAAAGTGGGAAACAAGAAATAATCATTCTCCTCACTATCCAAAAAATCATTTTCCTCTAAATAATCGGTTGAATATGTAAAATTTAAATCTTTCTTATCACTAAGAATATGCACAGAATGTTCTTTATAATTAAAGCCATTAAAAAGGTCATAAATACTAGCTGAACCGAATAAGCAGTATATAATAGTTTTTAAAGTTTGAGATAAATGATACCTTTTCTCTTTCTTTTTAGGTAATATCTTTAAATTAAAATTTTTATTTTTGGAAGATATATTTTTGAAATTTTTATTATTTGCATTAAATGAAATATATTCATTTTTATTCATTAAATTTTCATTGACTTTAGAACATTTTATTATATACAAGCTTGAAATAATAATAAAAGTTTTATAATAATTTTTATATGACAAACTGATATTTGCTGAAGAAGAATTATTAAGAATATTTTGCTTTAACGATTTTAACATAAAAATAAATTAATATTTAAGACGGCGAATATTATATAAATATAAGTTGACAAGAATATTGATTAAATACAATCAAATATTAAAAAAAATAAATTTAAATATAATTTTATATATGTTGCAAAGATAAATTAAATTTGAAAGTTTTATTTGATATATTAAAAATTTTGAAATAAATTATATATAAGCATATAAATATTAATATTTTTTAATATATTTTATATACTGATTAGTAACATCAAGTTAGATTGGTAGGATTAGATTTATAATTTATTTCATTAATTTTTTAATTAAATTTATATGTTATTCTTAAAGTTATTAGAAAAAATATTAATCAATTCAGTTTAAATTAAATTTATGAGTTATAAATTTAATTATAAAGTTATATTAATAATAGTTGCAATATTTACTTTTAGTTGCAATTATAAGCAAAAAGGAGAAGATAGAAATCCAAATAAAGAAAATTTAGAATTAAAAAAGAAAAATTTAACATATGTACCAAATTTTAAAAATAAGGATTCTAATTATTACTTTTTAACTCCAAAAGAAGAAAAAAAATTTGAGAACTCAATTGAGATAAAAAATATAAGTAAAAATCCAGAATCAATATTTAATATTTTAAATTCTATAAACAAAAATGATGAAATTAAAGAAAAAAGAAATAATTTAAACTTACAAAATATTGATGTATTTAATAATTTAAAATATATAAAAAATGATGCTGGTCTATTTAATTTAATGGGATTAGATCCTTTTAATAATACTTTGATTAAAATTTTATTTCATGATTTAATAAATCTATTTAATACTCAAATAATTATAATATTTTTAAGATATATGCAGCAATCAAATTTTAAATAAATATGCAAAGAAATTATTTCAAAAGGTATATTTTATTAATAAGGGTCAACATCAAATAAAACTTTGATTTGCTTATAATCTTTTTGTGTTAAAAATGCAGAAATTTTATTTTTTAAAATATCTTTATAATAATTTAAGTTACTATCATTATCTAATTTAATCCAAATATTTAAAATAAAGTAATTTTTAATTCTAGAAATAATTGGTGTTTGAGGCCCTAAAACTATCATCTTTTTTTGATCATTTCTATTGATTCTGGATAATTTTTTAAACAATTCAAAAGTTCCCTTTCTTAAAATATATAAATCTCTATGTTTCAAAATTATTTTAATTAACCTTTTATAAGGAGGATATAAAAATAATTTTCTTTCATTAAGTTCAGATAAAAACATATTTTGATAATCATTATTTTTTATATATTCTAAAATTTTTTGTTTGGGATCATATGTTTGTATAATTACTAATCCTCTATCTTTTCTACGACCCGCTCTCCCACTGACTTGAATTCCTAATTGAAATGCTTTTTCCTTGGCCCTAAAATCTGGCATTTTTATAATTCTATCAATATCTACAATACCTACCAAACCAATTTTATTAAAATCAAATCCTTTTGAGATCATTTGAGTTCCTACAATAATATCAGTTTCATTATTTTCTATTTTACTTATTATATTCTCATATTTATATTTACCTCTTGTAGTATCTAAATCCATTCTTTCAATTCTTGACTTATTAAAAAAGTATGATAGCTTTTCTTCTATTCTTTCTGTACCATAACCTACATTTTTAACTTTATGAGAATTACATTTTAAACAGTATTTATAAACTTGAATTTTAGAATTACAATAATGACATAATAAAATATTGTGCTGTTGATGATAAGTTAAAGTTACATCACAGTTATTGCAATTAGGTATCCATTCACAATCTTCACACATGATATAGGGAGAATAGCCTCTTAGGTTTTGAAAAATAAGCACTTGATTTTTTTGTTTTAATTGAAGATCAATTGCCTCGATTAGTTCATAAGAAATTTCTTTTGAGTTTAATTTTTTTTCTAAATCATGGGATTTCTTAATATCTAAATTTTCTTTTAGCAATAGATTACTTGATTGATCTTTTGTATTACTATTTAAAAATAACTTTTCAATAGGCTTATTATCTTTAGAGATTAAATTTATTTCATTTTTAGATTTATTTTTATTTTTAGTATTTATAATTTTAATTTCAGGCAATTGAATTTTAGAAAATCTTTCTTTTAATTCAATTAAAGAATATTTTTTAGTTTTTACATTAAAGTAACTTTCTATAGAGGGAGTTGCAGATCCTAATAAAATTTTTGCATTATGAAATTGTCCTAATATTATAGCACAATCTCTTGAGTTATATCTAGGATTTGGTTCTTTTTGTTTATAAGAATAATCATGTTCTTCATCAATAATAATTAAGGATAAATTAGAAAAAGGAAGAAAAATAGAAGACCTTGTTCCAATGACAAAATTAACTTTTTTATTTTTTATATTATTCCAAACTTCTACTCTTTCATTATCTGAATATCTTGAATGAAACACATTCATTTCGTCACCAAATATTTTTTTAATTCTTTTAACCATTTGGGTAGTTAAGGCTATCTCTGGCATTAAAAATAATACTTCACCACCAGCATTAATGGCTTCTTTAATTAATGTGATATATATTTCTGTTTTACCACTTCCGGTGATTCCATGCAATAATGAAACTTTATTTTTATCAAAGCTTTGATAAATCTTATTTAATGCTATGTTTTGTTTTTCACTTAATTCTATTTTAGATGATTCTTTTTTAATATTTTTAAATCTAGAAACTATTTGTTCTGTTTCATTAAAGATTTGCTTTTTGATCAATGTAGTTAGTGAAGAAGAACTGACATTTTTTTGTAATAATCTTTTATCTATGAAGATATCATTTAAATCGGCAGGTTTCATAGATATATATTTAAAATATTCTATCAAAACATTTAATTGCTTTTTATTTTTTTCTAGATCTAAAAACAGCTTTTGTAATTTCTCATCATCAAAATATGTCTTATTTAAAGAAATTTTTTTTATTATTTTGGGTTTATATTGATTTTTAATTTTTTCGCTCAAAAGTAAAATTCCTTTTTCAACTAAATATTTAACAACTTTTCTATCCTTCGTTTCAATATTTTTATATTCAATTATTCCTTTTTCCTTAATTAAGTTGATAAAATTTTTCTCATTTAAAGTTAAATCAACATTTTCCAAAGTTTTATTTTTATTAAATTCTATTTTTGTTTCAAAAGAAATTTTGAGACCGGCAGGTAAAGCTGCATTTAAAACTTCACCTAGATGACACATATAATAATCAGAAATCCATTTTAAAAAAGTTAGTTGGATATTATTTAAAGTAGGATTATTATCAATAACATCATAAACATCTTTAGTTATATATTCCGGTTTATTGCTATGTATTTTATCTATTATTCCTGTGATTATTTTATTTCTATGAAAAGGAATAATTACTCTCACTCCTACTTTAATTCTATTTGATAAATCAATTGGAACTTTATATGTAAATAAGTTTGGTATAGAAATTGGTAAAATAACATCTACATATAATTCGTTAGATTCCATGTTGTATTCTTATAATTTATTTGAATTTAATAATCTTTATTTTCTAAAAATATAAAAACTATATCAATTTAAATTTTAAATAGGAAAAATCAATGATTTTTTTAAAAAATAATCTCTAAAAATATTTTATAACTTTTCTTAGTATTTCAATTAAAAAGTATATGTGAAAATATTTTAAAAGAAATATATATTTTTTTATAAAAGTCTAATTTATAATCTATTATAACCCAAAAAAACAATACTATTAAAGCCAATATTAAATTAAAATATAATCCTTCGTTTTTATTGAATTAATAAAATAAATAATTATATTTAAATAAGAGGATTTCAATTAACACAGATAGATATATAAAATTAAGATCAAATATTATATCTTAATATTAAAAATTTAAGTATGAAGCAAAGTAATTTGATTAAAAAAAACTTTTTAAAAATTATATTAATTTTTGGACTATTAGCTTGTAGTAGTTATAGATCTGATATTTATGAAGAAGAAGAAATTTATAATAATTATTTACCACAAAAAAACTCGGGTTTAGATTTTAATAATAAATACCAAAATAATAGTAATATCAATAAATCTGGAGAATATCAAGATGAAGTAGAAGAAGATATTCCCTCAAATAATGAAGAATTATATAATAACTTTAACTCAATTGAAGCAAAGTTTAGTGCCAAATATCCAAAATATAGAATTATGCACCATGGAGTCTGTTTAGAAGGTTATTGTTCCAATAAAAATTGTATAGTTAATCAAAATGATGATTATACTTGGACTCCTATGAGTAATTACAAAAAAATAGAAAAAAAACCGCATATCGATAAAATTAATCATAATTTTATTTGTACAAAATCTGTCATAGAACTAAACTTGGGAGAAGAAATAAGAAATGCAAGATGTCCTTTATGCAATTATTACTTTAAAAGCGTCAAAGCTATGGGTATATCAAAAGCAATAGTAAAAATAGTTACTAATGAAAATCAAAATAAGAAAAAAATCAAAACCATAAATGCCTTTAATGAAGGAAAACATTTTATATATCAAAAATTAATTCCTAACAAAGATCATAATTATTATACAAAAACAACCATCAAAATAGATTTAGAAAATAAAAGCAATAAAAAACAACAATTTGAAAATTTGATTTCTAAAGCTAAAAGAGATTATGATAATATCTGTACAATCTGTTTAAAAAAAGGTTTTAAAAAAGGCGAAGAAATAGCAATCTGCAAAATGAATAAGAATCAAAATAGTTGGCATATATTTCATAAAGAATGCATTTTAAAATGGTTACCAAAAAATAATAGTTGTCCAAATTGCAAAAAAACAACAGATAAGTGGTTAAATAAAGAGCCGAAATAATAAGCTTACTAGTATATTAATTAATTAATTAATTAATTAATTTATTCTATATCCATAACCTTAGGTCTAACTCTTCTTAACATTTTAGGAATTACATAAATTTGAGTGATTGAGTCTTTATTAGATATTGTATTCATATATCCATAATGTGCATTTAAAATGTTTTCATTAAATTTATTTGATAAATCTCTTATATTTTGTGGTAATACTATTGATTTTTTCTTCAAATTACTTTCATAAGAATTTTTAGTATCCATAAATAAAGAATCATTAGAAATAACTATTTTTAAAGAATCGACACTTCTAATATAGCCTTTCATAAAACTAATTTTATAATCTAATTGGGCATTCCCAATTTTAATCATTATTAATTTATTTTTCTTGGAGTTATTAAGATCTATATATTTGATACTTTCATTTATTAAAAAACATATTTTTTTAATATCACATTCTATATACTCATAAGTATATTCATTTTGAATAAATACTTTTGATTTATTTTTTAAAGTAGGCAAACATGAATTATATGATTTTTCAATATCAAAAACAAAATCTCTTATATTTATAGTATTAACATTTAATTTAATATGATCTTTATATTTATAGATTATTTGTAGTAGATAATTAGATATATGTTGATTTTGATCAAGTACTTCGATAATTTGATTACTTATTTCTTTTATTTCTTTTACTTTTTTTGCACTATTTAATTTACAACTCAAGTCTTTGCTTATTTGATATAAAGTTGCAAATGCATCTATACACTCGGTATCTATAGTATCTATAAATTTTTTTTGATGATCAAGAGCTTTTAATAATTCATTTGAAAAATGTTTGTTATTTTTTTCTAAATTTATTTGATTCTCTTTGTAAATACTTTTAGCAAGCGTTCGATTTCTTATAAAAATAGCTAAGGAAGCGCAACCCAAAAACCCTGCATATAGATAAAAGTCAATATTTCTAAAATAAACTATGATAAAATCATAATTAAAGAATAAAATAGATGCTACAGAAATAAAAAATAATACAAAGAAAATCTTATAGTTAAAATAATTAAATAAAAAAAGAGAATTTAGGAAGAAAATAAGTATATGAATATGATTAAATTCAGAAATTAAAATCATAAAAATAGAATTTAAATATGTATATAGTAAAAATATTGCCCATAAGATTTTTTTTCTTTTAGATTTTATTTTACCAAAATATAAATAAACAATTATTAATGAACTTGAAAGATTGAAATAAAAAAAATAATTTAAAAAAGGGATAGATATATTTATATCATATGGTAATGATAAAAACAAAGTAAAAGTTTGAAATATTATATATATTATCAATAAAATATAATGCAAAGGTTCATAGGGAAAGCTTACATACAAGTTCTTTTTAAACTTTTTTGTATTAAAATTTTGCTTAATAACTTTTGATAAAAAACCAACCATATATTATTTCTATTAAAATATTACATTTTACTAAAATTAAGTTTAACTATTTCTATATTACCTAAGTTCTAAAAATCTTAAATATTATAAAAATTAAATTAGGATATTTTTTAATATTAATTAAGATATTGCATTCAATGTTTTATATGCAAGATATTCTAATTCATCAGCAAAAGATGTTAAATTAAAATGATATGCTAAAGGAACAAATACGTTTAATGTTTCTTCGGCAATTCTTTTTCTTTTTTGAGGGGATTTAATATAAGACAAAGTCCTCATATTATGTATTCTATCAGCTATTTTAATGATTGTAATATATTTATCCTCCTTTTTAAATTTTATTAATTTATCATATTTTTCGTTTTGAGTTAATTTTAATTTTTTTATACCATTATCTAATTTTGTTAATTTATCTACTAAATATTTTACTCTACTACCAAAAATCAATCCTACATGAGATAATACCATTTTAGTATCTTCTACAACATCATGTAATAATGCTGCAATTATAATATCTTGATCAGTAATAAATTTTGCTAAAATAATAGATACTTCAATAGTATGGATATAATAAGGTTCTCCAGAAATACGTTTTTGATGTTTATGATAATGTTGAGCATATTCTTTTGCATAAATTATTATATCTAAATCTATATTTGATTTTTTCTTTAATATTGACAATAATTTATTAAAAGCTTTAAGAGCTACAGTTTCATAATCATTTTCAGTCTCTTTTTTAAAAAAGGGCATATATATTAGTATAAGCATATAAGTATAATGGCAAAATACAAAATCAAACTGTTAGAATCAATATATTTTATGACAATTTGAGTTTGAAATAAAGTTTAAAATATTTATTTTGTGAAATAATTAATAAAAATAAAAACAAACTTATGAATATGAAATATTTTTTGGGCAAAGTTTTACTTATTACAGCTCTTTTAAATTTTAGAAATGTTTATTGTTTTGCAAAAGATAACATAAAGGCAAAAGAAGCAACATCTAAAAAAAAATTATCATCAGATAATAATAGCTCCTCTCAATTACAAGAATTTTCTAAATTACACATATCAGGATTTGCCAAAGTAGTAGTTGAGTATAGCAAAAATTATTCTTTAAAAATTGAAGCAGATGAAAAAATTAAAAGACAACTAGATATTAATAATCAAAAAGGCGAACTATCTATTTCTACAGATTTCAGAAATATAGGTAAACATAGTATAAACTCCTATAATATAAAACAATCAAAACAAGGATTAATAGCTCAAAAGCAAAATATTGAAGCATTATTATCAATAATAGAAACTGATGAAAATAATTATTTAGTTCATAATGGTAATATTTATAAAACAAAAGCTAAGAAATTACAAGACTTGATTACAATATATATTAAAACTCCTGATATTCAACATATAGTTTTGCAAGGGAATATTAAATTGATAATAAAACAAACTTTAAAAGAAAAGGAGTCACAAAATATAAACAAAGATTTAAAAGAAAATGATCAAAACGTCAATCATTTAGAAAAAGAAAATATTAAGATCCCAAAAAGAGATTTAAAAATAGAATCTGATTTAAAATCAACAATTGAAATAATAGATTTAAAACTTAATAACTTTACAATAAATCTTAATGGAAACTCTAAATTGAATATACATAACTTAAATGCTGACAATTTAGATTTAACTTCGAATGGTTATACCAATATTAATATAAATACTCTCGATATAGAAGAATCAGTGAATTTAAATATTAAAGAGAGCTCTACTCTAAATATAAAAGAAATTAAAGCAAAACATTTAAATTCCATTTTTGAAGATAATTCAAATTCAGAAATAAATAAAATTATTTTAAAAGAGAAAGCAAATCTTTTTTGTAATACTCATTCTAAAACTAAGATAAATAAATTGGAAACAATGTATTTTGATTTAAAAATCAATGATAATGCCAAAATCAAAATTAAAGATGGAAAAACTATTTACAAATCTGTTATAAATGCTCATGGAAATTCATATATAGATTTATCAGAAATAGAAATAAAAGAAGTAGATCTTTATGCAACAGGAACTGGAAAAGCTAATTTAAAAATATTAGATAAACTTACTAAAAAAGTTAAAAATAAAGAATATCAATTAAAAATTATCGGAGAACCCAAAATAATTGATAATGAAACAAAGAAAATCAAAAAGAAAAAAAGAAAAAAGAAAAAGAAAACTAAAAAAAGAAAATAAGCCATTTTATTTTAAATAGAAACAGCAAATATTCTAATAATGTAATTATCAAAATATTCATTAATCCTATATTTCTTAGGTAAATTCAAATATTTTCTGCGAAACAAAATTTCATTTTTAATATTCCAACTTAATAATTTTTATTTAAGATTGAATTTTTCAAATTTGACAACTACAAAAAATACGATTAATTATATTTAATATAAAATTAATACAACACAAAATCAAAGTAAATACTTATTTTATAATTAAAATATTGCTTATATAATATAACTACATTACATTTGTCCTTATAATAAAAATTATATTTTAATTTAAAATATTTCCAAAAATTAAAATTATGTTTACCGCAAAATTGAATAATATCACTTATCTAAGTATTGATCATATTATCGTTTATATTTTTTTAATAAGTATACTTTTGGCAGGATTGTATGTAGGTAGAAAAATTAAAAATATGCGAGATTATTCATTAGCCAATAAAAATTTTGGAACAAGTATTTTATTATTAACAATGCTAGCTACAACAATTGGAGGAGGAAGTAGCTCAGGATTAGCTGCTAAAGTTTATCAACATGGAATTATTGCTTATATAACTTATTTAAGTATTCCCTTATCAATATTTTTAGTTGGAAAGTTTGTCATTCCGAGAATTATAAATTTTGAAGAACAGGATTTAAGTATGGCAGACATAATGGGTAGATTTTATGGAGAAAATGCTAAAATCTTAACAGGGATCATTGGTTTTTTATTTTGTATAATTGGAGTAGGTATTCAAGTAATGACTTTAGGCTTTTTATTTGAAATACTTCTGGGAATTAGCAAATTGAAGGGTTGTATTATTGGTGGTGGAATTATTATTATTTATACTTCTTTTGGTGGTATAAGATCTGTAGCTATAACAGATGTATTAGAATTTATTGTCTTAATAGTAATTATTCCAATATTAGCTAGTCTAGCAGTTTCTAAAGCTGGTGGCATTAGTAATATGCTACAAAATATTCCTATTACAAAGTTTGAAGTCCTCAAAAGTCCAAACTTTAGAAATTATTTTATAATGTTTATATTATTTGTTTTTCCTACTATTAGTTTAAATCCTATGGCCATTCAGAGAATCATTATGGCAAAAGATCGTAAACAAATAAAAAGTATTTACATGATTTTTGCTGCTGTTACTTTAGCATTTTATACTATGATTTTTCTTTTAGGTTTATCATCTTATTTATTAGATCCAAATATTAATTATAACACAGCTTTGCCAAACACAATTAAAACAATTTTACCAATCGGATTAAAGGGTTTTGCTATAGCAGGAATGTTAGCTGTTATTATGTCAACAGGGGATTCTGCTCTGAATGTTGGGAGTATATTTCTAGTTCATAATATAATGGACCCTTTATTTAAAAAAATAAAAGTTAAAATTAATGAATTAGTATTTATTAAATTTGCTTCTTTAATTATAGGAATCGCAGCAGTTTATATTTCTTATAATAGTAGTGATACTTTAAAGCTAAATTTTTATATATTGTCTTTATTTTCTCCTTTGGTTACTTTTCCTTTGCTATGTGCATTAATAGGTTTAAAAGGGGATAAAAGAATTTTTTATATTTCTGCTGGCTCTGCTTTAATTACTTTTGTTATAGTTTTATTTATAACAAAATTAGATGATGTTGCAATTTTATCTGCTACCTTTGCAAATATATTTAGTTTCTTAATTTATCATTATATTAAAAATGGCAAATTTGTTTTTATATCAAAATCATTTACTGATGAAAAAGAGATTGAAGAACAAAATATCTCTTTAAGAAAAATCAAAAAATATATATTTTCCCTTATTCCAACTCCCAAAAATTTAATTAAAATTACTAATAATAACATTAAAAGATATGGAAGTAGTCATATAATGTTTGGAGCATTTTTTTGTATTAACTACATAGTTCCCATTTTTATGTGGAACTATCATGAGACTGCCAATTTAGTTCCAATGACATTTTTAAGATTTATGGGAGGGCTATTGTCAGTTGGTTTAATTTTAGAAAGAAGATGGCCTTATAATTTAAAAAAATATTTTCCGATTTATTGGTATTTTTCTGTTTGTTTTTGTTTACCATTTACATCTACAGCAATGTATCTTCTAATGGGTGCATCTACAGAATGGATAGTAAATATTGCATTGACTATTATGTTAATGGCTTGGCTTATTGATTGGAAGAGTTTTTTAATATTGTTGATAATTGGATCAATAAATGGAATATTATTTGGATATTTTATTACCCAAAATAACGGATCATTAATTGAATTTATTAGATTTAATGATACTTCTTCATGTTATATTTTAATTTATACTTTGCTTTTTTCATGTTTGATTGGTGTTATATTTTTTAGAAAAAAGGATAATGATATTCAAAAAAAGCTTAATGTATTAAAATTGATGGCAGGCTCTATGGCTCATGAGATAAAAAATGTAATTGGTGTTGACATTTCTAATAATATGTTTTTAAAAATGTTACTTGCAGAATTGCCTAAAACAATTAAAGGTAATAAAGTTACTATAAATATTGACCTTTCTACATTTAATAGAATTAATGAGTTAGTTGATAATTTAGGAGAAAACACACAAAAAGGCATCGAAATAATCAAAAGAATTATTGTTAACATGTCAAAACAAATTAATGAAAAAGAATTTCAAATTTTGAATATAAAGGAATGTTTAAATGAAGCAATTGAAAAATATGGGATGACTAAGGAACAGAAAAATAATATAAAAATCAAGATAGATCAAAATATCAAATTTATTGGATCAAAATTTTTTTTTACTCATATATTATTCAATTTAATCAAAAATGCCTATAGATTTGGAAGAGAAGATTGCAAAATTAATATTTGGACTCAAGAAAATAAATTGTTTTTTAAAGATAATGGCCCTGGGATTTCTAAAGATAATTTACCTTATATTTTTGATTACTTTTTCACAACGTCTTCAACAGGCGCAGGCATAGGATTACCTTTTTCTAAAATGGTTATAGAAAAAATGGATGGAGATATTTATTGTGATACTAAAACTGGAAAAGATAGTTATACAACTTTTATAATCGATTTATCTAAGATAGCTAAAATTTGAAATTTTCTCTATTTTATAATTTTCAACAATATTTTTTAATTTATCGTCAATTTTATATAGGGAGAATCGCTAGTACGCACTAAAAAGAAATTTCAAGAAAATTAAAGACAAAAATATTAAAGAAAATAATCAAAAGGAAATTTACACAATTATACTTTTTGGAGAACTTTACTTATTTTTATTTTAAATTTAATTTTT
>JAAGZN010000757.1 GCA_024206165.1 Bacteroidota bacterium | reverse complement strand
AGTATTCAGACTTTGCTTTGAATACAAGAACACGGAGAGGGGCTCTGAGAGGCAAATAGTCCCTTGACCAACTTAGTTCAAAAGATCAAAAAACGAATGAATTTGCCTTGAATCCTCAATTTCACAACAATATTGATTCCCATGAATTAAAAATTGTGAAGTTGTTAAGTTTTGTTATTATATCTTACTGAAAGGCAAGGTTGCCCATCATTTTCCAAACTGAGACGTTGTTCATGGTTTAAATGTTCTTCTTGTCGTGCCCTTAACGTAAAAAATTATCTGCAACCCCTCACCAATACTACCCCCAAGCATACGTTCGATTATCCAGAGGGAAATATGTGATAGACTCGAAATTACCAACTTATTCGTGTGAGTATTCAGCGGGGTATTCAGAATGAGAAATGAATACCATCTCTCTGCTGTGCTGTGCGTTTCAGAGGGTGGAAAACAATAGGTACTGACGTCACTTTCTCGAGAAAAGGAAGTTTTAGTATTCAGAATCAAAATTGAATACCTTACAGAGAACGACCTCAGAAATTCAACACCTATCGAATTAACAAAGAAAGAATTTGTGATGGATTAACAGCTCATTCCCGACCTTTTGTTCGTTCTGTT
>JAAGZN010000756.1 GCA_024206165.1 Bacteroidota bacterium | reverse complement strand
TTCTGAGGAAAATATAGGGACGATTAACTAATTTATTATATAGATTCATATCAGATTAATTTAATTTTTGATGCAATATAATAATTAAAGCTTAAATCAAGGATTTTTTATATCAATAAGGACTTTTGCAGCGCCTCCATTATGTGAAATTATGAGTGAATTAAAAAAATTAAAACTGCACTATTTTGACGAAAACAATCAATATCTATCAGAATTAACAAAAAAACAAAAGCTCATTTTTAAGGCTTTCAATATTGATATTAATAAAATTGCCTATTTACCTGGTTATTAACTTTAAATTCATTTTAGGAAGTATAACTCTAAAATTATATAAATAAACAATATTGTTTTTGAATATTTGTAAAAGTTAGAATTATAATAATATATTTAGATATTTAAATTATTTTTATAATTGATAATTTAGAAAAGAAAAATTTTAAAACAATAAATTCTTTTAAAGAACTATGAAAAAAAAATTAAATATAATTGTTTGTATTTCGTTTATATTCGGATGCTCAAATTTAAATTCTGAAAAATATATTTGGAATAAGAAAATAAATAAAAAATATTATTATTCGAATAAATTAAGTAAAAAGAACAAGCTTACAGAAAATAAAGATAAGCACCAAGTATCCAAATCTGATATTGGGATAATTAAAAACGTCAAAAATTCTCTTTTTAGACAAAATTTATCAATAGGCAAACTAATAACAAAAACAAAATTGATTGCAAGCATTCTAATATTACAAAAGTTTGAAGTAGCAAATTCCATTTGTAATTATA
>JAAGZN010000755.1 GCA_024206165.1 Bacteroidota bacterium | reverse complement strand
TGTTACAACAGGTCTGTCCATGAGAACAGCTTAATACTTATTACTCCGGGGGTTTTATATAGTTCCCCATGAAACTTAGATAATAATTAGCCCGGCATTAGGACGTCAACTACAAATCTTTATAAGTACGTTTTTTGCATGGAATAAGGCGAATCCGTTAGTTCTACAACGTTGTAAACATACGTTTTACAACAGTTCTGTTCTTGGAAAAAGCCAAGAACTTAAAACACCGAAGGTTTCTTATATTACCTTATCAAGCTTAGTGAAAACTTTGCACGGCAATGTGAGTTCACCTCAATTTCTTATGAAGTACCTCTTTCGCATGGAATAAGGCGAATCCGTTAGTTCTAAAACGTTGTAAACATATGTTTTACAAAATTTCTGTCCCTGGAAACAGCCTAGAACTTATAACACCAAGGGTTTCTTATATTTCCCCATGAAACTTAAAAAGAACCTAGCCCCGCAAAAAGAGTTCACCTCAATTTCTGATAAAGTACCCCTTTC
Organism: Bacteroidota bacterium; assembly: GCA_024206165.1. Taxonomy (GTDB): domain Bacteria; phylum Bacteroidota; class Bacteroidia; order Cytophagales; family Amoebophilaceae; genus JAAGZN01. The sequence goes on along the minus strand of JAAGZN010000755.1, from coordinate 391 downwards.
GCTTGGAATAAATCGATTTCGTTAGCTCTAAAACGTTGTAAATATCTGTATTACAACAGTTTTGTCCATGGCAGCAGCCTAGAACTTATTACACCGAAAGTTTCTTATAGTTTTTCATCAAACTTAGTGAAAACTTAGCCCCGCAATAATAGTTGACCTCAATTTCTTATAAAGTAGGCATTTCCCATGGAATAAAACGATTCCGTTTGCTCTTAAACGTAGTAAACATACGTATTACAACAGTTCTGTCCATGGGAACAGCCTAGAACCTTTTTTACCGAGGGTTTCTTATAGTTCTTCCTGAAACTTAGTGAAAACTTAGCCCCGCAATAAGAGTTCACCTCAATTTCTTATAAAGTACGCCTTTAGCATGGAATAAAACGATTCTGTT
>JAAGZN010000754.1 GCA_024206165.1 Bacteroidota bacterium | reverse complement strand
ATGAATATATAAATAACCATATAGATGCTCATAAAATTGGTAACATTGAAAACTTACAATTAGAGTAGCTCTTTAGAGCTTATTGCGACTTACAGTCAAGATAATAATTCCACCATCTTCAGATGGTCGGTATTTTAATTATTTCTCAAATTAGGTATACAAATTAAAGTAACAATACAAATTATTAAAATATAAAAAGCAATATATATATGATCATTGGATAAATAATAAATGAAAAAACAGATCGAAGACATTGATTTTCCAACCAAAATAGCACCCAAATTGCTTCCAAGACCTACTATCAAATATTTTTCATTATCTTTATCTTTAACCAAGTTATATTTCCATAAATTTAAAGGACATAAATAAATAACCCCCCAAAAAACAATCCATATTCTAAAAAAACAAACATATAAAAATGAACTATTTATAAAATACCAAAGAGGAATAATAGATATTGCTATCATAGATGATGCAAATAACATTATTTTTATAGGAGAATAATTGATTAAATAATTACCAAATAATGGAATGAGAAACATATCCAAAACTAAAAAAAGAGTGTTAGCCATCATCATCTGATTTATAGTAATATTAGAAATCATTGGAATCAAAGTATTCATAATAACAAAAGGTATTATATATGTCATATATGAAAATCCATTTGCTATGGCTATTCTAAATATTAATAATTTATTATTCCAAAATAATTTTATGAAATTGGTTTTATTATCTTTTGTTTTTTCAATCTTTTCTGTTTTTAATTTCTTTTCTTTTCTTAAATATATCCCAACAAAACCAATAGAACCTCCTAGAAAAAAGCTAAATCTCCATAAATAATCAATTTTAAGAAATATTATTAATGAACTAATTGCGGAAGCCATTATTATTCCAACCATAGTTGATGTTTGATAATAAATAGAATTTTTAAAAGCATTTTTTTTAGATTTATTTGAAAGTAGATATAATTTAGAAATTGTAGTTTCTCCTGCAATAAAAATTGAACGAAAACACTTTATCATTATTAATAAAATAGGAGATAATAAACCTATTTTTTGAAAAGAAGGCAAAAAACCTATTGAAATTGTTAGAAGTGCTACACCATAAATAGACCATGATAATCCAACAATCGGACCTTTAATTTTGGCAATCCAACTAAATAAAATTACTCCTAAAGGTTTAGTTAAAAATCCAGTTGCAAATACTGCATATGTTAAAATAAGAGAAATAATTTGATTTTTATGAGGAAAAAAAATCGGTGCTAAAATTGGTGCCAATACTCCATATAAAGCAGTGTCATAATGCTCTAAAGCATTTCCTATTAATATTGAAATGTCATTTTTATTTAATTTTTTGAAAATAAAATCCATATATTCTTAATTTGTTTATTTCTAGAATCTAAAACTAAGAAATATAAGAATTTTTATTTAAAGTGTATTAGATGTTAATATAGTTTTTAAATTGATTTAAAAGTTGCAACTACATAATTTTATATTACTTAAGCAATTCAAACATTTCCAATATCTTGTCATTTCATAAGTTACATTTCCAACTTCTTCTAATGGATAATATCTATAATCATATACAATATATTTTTCAAATTTATTATGATACATATTACCTAAAAAACAACATGAATTATGTAAAATGCTAATTGAAGATAAGATACAATTTAATGTAGATGTTACACTTAATAAAGAAGAGCAATTAATACATATACAAAAAATTGAAGTGCAATAAGCGCAGTTATTTTGAAATTTTTCAGTTTTATCTTTTAAATTATATTGGTTTAAAAAAATTTTAAAATTGTGAACAGGCCATTGTGTATAATAAAAAGGTCTAAAGTTTGCGTAAAGTTTTAAATTAGTCTGACAAAAAGAAAAATATTTAAAAAAAAAATTTATATAATCTTTCTCTTTCCTAACTTTATGATCATAAATAAATAAACTATCGCAAATTCCTGTATTTAGCCATCTCAAATAAAACATATTAAAAGCCTGTTTTTTCAACCCACAAACATATGCAACTCTTGCTATTGAATATTTCCCTTTTATAAAAAAAGGAATTAATTCTCCTTTATAGTCAATGATAAGATTTATTATTGAGTCATGAATTTGTAGATTGGCCTTTTTAAAAATTTTATATAAACTGATTTTGTCTATATTATGTATATTATTATCTACAAAGATATTATAAAATATTCTAGTTGTATTAATGAGTATATTTAATTTTTTTTCAAAATCTTTCCTATCAAGTTCAGATAAAGGCCAATATCTTTTATTATGTTCTGAATTATTTGGATCATATTTTATAATATCATAATTAAATTCTAAATCTGAATTATTCTGATCATATATATGATTAAGAAATTCTTCGATATAATCCCCCACATTTTCTTTTATATTTAATACTAAAGAATAATCTTCAGAATCACTAAATTCTATTTTTTTAAAATTAAATGTGTTTTTATCTTTATCTTTTTCTTTTTCTAATAAATATTGATGATCTGTTTGATTGCTATCATTTATCAATAAAGAAATTTTTTGATTTGTTCTATTTTGTAAATTTGATTTATTATAATGGCAACCAAATATTGAGAAAAAGAATAATATAAAATACATCCCTGTTATAAAAATCTTTGATGATAAATTTAGTTATATTTACAATTTTATGAATATATTTTTAAAAAAAATAATTATTTTATTATTAATAGGGTAATTCATGTTGTGTTGTACTATTTAGTGTTTGTAAGCAAACAAAACTATAGTTAAAAGTTACAATTTAAATTCATGTATATATCACAAAAGAAGTAGTCAGCTTATAAAAACACAAAATATACCAAAAACATACCTATCGAATAATAAGTCAATTCCTT